>CALIOE010000054.1 GCA_938044775.1 uncultured Rhizobiaceae group bacterium | reverse complement strand
GTCCTTTTGCCGTTCGCTTGGCCGCAAAGAAATCAAGATCAATTCCGGTCCCCATCAGGGTATGAGCGCGATCGGCCGGGACGATCCTGTTTTTTACCATTGTCTGGCGGTCAGCGTCGTTTTCAAAGGTTGCAACCGCCGATGTTCGGCGGGCAGCGAAAGAGAGTGCGATACGCACCAACACACGACGGATGGCTGCCAAAGCGCCGCCCGGCTCAAATATCTTGCCGAGACCGGCAAAGGTCCAAACCAGATTTGTGCTCTCGCGCAGTGTTGCCGGAAGCAATGTGCAGGCCAACCCTCCATAGAGAACCGGCTTGATGGTGATGGCATGCACTGCATCGGGGCGTAATTTCAGGCAAAGTGCGCGCAGGCGAATTATCAGCTTTACATCCTGCAGAAGTCGAAAGTGATGACGGTCAAGGTCAAGCTCAACCAGCGCCATTGCGTCATGCCACCCAACCAGCGACACACCATCGCATACACCTGCAGCGACCGTAACCCGATGGCCTGCTGCCAGCAGATCGAGCGCCAGCGTTTCACGATGAGCACGGAAATAGGCCAGATCATTGGTGATGAAGAGAATATGCAATGCGACCACTCAATTGGCTCTTGAAGTTCCTGATAAATTTCCGGGAATGCGACTTCGCGTTGGACTTGCCCGCTACCCGTGATAGGCGGTGGCACATGATTGAACTCACTGTCATCATTCCCTCCTACAATATGCAGGCAGGTGCTGTAAGAGCCATCACAAGCGTTTTGGCACAGGAAATTCCAGTTGCTGTGATCTTAGTCGACGATTGCTCCCAACCTGCAATCACCCTGCCGCCGGCCATGGCAGACAATTCCGCCATCACTCTCATTCGTCACGACACTCAAAAAGGCGCAAGCGCGGCACGCAATACGGGCGTTCGATCCTGCGCAACCCCCTGGCTCAGCTTCCTCGATTCAGATGACGTTTTGTTACCAAACACCTTGAAGGCCCGACTGGATATCGCCAAACAGACCCTCGCCAAGGGCACAATTGATCCGGTAAATACCTTGTTTGGTTGCGGCTGGGTCGAACCCGAGCACAATGGGCGCGCGGCACGCATCCGCACGCCACGGGGCGCGTCAACTCCGGCCCAGTTCGCCAGCGGCTGCTGGTACAACCCCGGCTCCTGCATCATCGCGAGGCACGAAGTCTACCGTGACCGACCTTTTGATGAATCTCTAAGTCGCATGGAAGATCTGCACTGGGGCATTGCCTTCGGCTTGTCTGGAGGCCAGCTGCTCGTTGGCGGACCGGCCGGCGTTGAAGTTCTCCCCAGCAACCAGGCAAATCTTCAGGCTGTGGAGAAAAGCGCGGCTGCGATCCAGCGAGGATATGCCAGCCTGAAATTTGATTGCCCCGATGTTTGGCTGACGCTGAACGCCTATTTGAACTATGAAATGACCTCCTATGCCGCACGGGAGGGCAAGTATCTGAAAGCCGCAATGAGGATGGTCAGATCTTTGATGTGGGTGCCCAGATTTCACAGACATCTCAGTCCCGGCTGGGACTACGAGCCGCTCAACGAATAGAGTTTGGCGCGCGACAAATGGGCGAAGATCGGGCGACTGCACAAAAACCGGGTCACACGTCCCCCGTTACGCTGTTCAGCTGCGCTCCGACCGACGCCACGACGATCTGCGGCCGATGTCTACCGCCCATCATTTCCTCAATGTGAATATTGGCTTCGCCGTGATCCCAGGTCAGCGACCAGGCCAGCAATGAGGCGTCGCCCGATTGGTGTCCCCAGGTTAATCCATCATCGAAAAATATTTCACCTTGAGCTGTTCCCGAATGGGGACCGCAAAAGGCTGTCAGCACGACTTTATCGGCGTCATGAGGTGTGATGTCCGGCCAATTCTCCGCAAGAGGCAGGACAGCGCCCGACTTTATGAACAATGGCAACCGCTCGAGCGGGGCTTCGTGATTTATCCAGCTACCGCCGACAAGGTGTTCCCCGGAGTAAAAGTCCACCCATCCAGCCTCGCAGTTCGGCAAGTAGACAGCCAACTGTTTCGCACCCTGCTCCACAACCGGAGCAACCAACACATCGGAACCAAGCATGAAAGTGTCCGCGTCTTCACGACACGCTGGATCGTCAAAGTGATAAAACGTCGGTGCAATGATCGGATGGCCTGTAACATGTGCTGTACGCATTAGTGAGTAGATCAAGGGCAGGAAGCGGTAACGCAATTGTAAGGCTGCCGTCACCTGATCAACCACTTGCTCATGCATCCAAGGCAAATTGGGAATGTTGTCGTAGTCGAGCTTCCAGGAGTTCATCACGCAACGTGGGTGCAGCGCCATCATCTGAAACCAACGCAGCAACAATTCAGGCCCGGGCGGCGGCCCGTCAAATCCGCCCACATCGTGGCCAACAAGCGGCATGCCTGACAGGCTCATCGACAGCCCCTGCCGAATATTCCATTTCAACGTATGCCACGATGTTCGATTGTCTCCAGACCAGGTCTCGCCGTAACGCGCAATGCCAATAGGCCCCGCCCGGCTGATCGTGTAGGGTCGCTCACCGGGATTGTGCTTCATCGTTGACTGATAAGATGCTCGGGTCATCAGGAGAGCATGAAGTGGTCGCGCCTGGATCGCAGGCAAGCGGGCACCGAATCCTGCAATCTCCGCCGCCTCGTCCCAGAGCTCAGCTTCGTTGTTGTCATTCCATGTCGCATCGAAGCCGGCACCCAGAACCTGTTCACGGACACCACTTGACCAGAAATCCAAAGCTGCCGGATTGCTGAAGTCGAGACTTGCGCCCTGTCCGCCCCAGAACATTTCGATGGCTGCCGTCCCGTCGGCACGACGCACGAACCATCCCTCATCAGCTGCCCTGTCAAATGAACCGTGTCCGGTCAGCAGAACCGGTTTGATGTTTGCACATGTCCGAAAGCCAAGCTCCGCCAATTCGGCAAAAAACCTTTTCCGATCAGGAAATCGCTCTTCGTTCCAGTTAAAGACATAGCGAAGCCCGTCATTTCCCGCTGTGTAGCCTGACCCCAGATGAATGGCGCTGATCGGCAGGCGGCGATTACGGGCCTCGCGTGCAAATCCGGTAATAACATCCTGGGCATCAGGGGAATCGGCGTGGTGCATGGTGGTGAAAGCGAAACCAGCAGACCAGCGCGGCGGAAATGCCGGCCGGCCCGTCAGGTCATGCAACCGAGGGACAATATCGCGGACCGCAGGTCCTCCCAGAACATACAGCACCATACCCTTTTCCTGCATCGCGACATGGCGAAAACGCGGAAAATAATTGGAGTGTTCTGCACCCAGATCGAACGTTGTTTCGGCCATCGTATCGTAAAGCAAGCCAACGCTCGTCTCGCCGCCTGAGACGATGAGAAAGGGAACATGTTTGTACAGGGGATCCGACGTCTCTGCATTGTATCCCAGCGCATCGCTCTGCAAGCAGCGCAGTCTGCGCCCGGTTCGATCTAACGGCCCGGTCTTGTCGCCGAGGCCGTAATGGGCCTCGGCCAAATGTAACCGCTGAAAATGTTTGAACTGGCCACGCTGCTGGAGCCACTGATAGGCACCGCCTGGTCGGTCCTCGAACAGCGTTTTCAGGTCGCCATCCACACGCTGCTGTATGGTCAGCCGCAACGGATCCCGTTCCAGAGTTACGATGAGGTTTCCGCCTGTCAGCCGCCCTCCCGATACTTCAGCCGATGGGCAGGTGAAGTCTTCAACCGACAGCCGGTCACGCCCTTCCCATGGAACTTCGCCCAGAGGCGCGACCATCCAGGTTCGATCAACGGACAGCCCCTCTTCCGGTACAACAGCCACCCGCACGATATCTCGACCCAACAGGTCAACACGCAGCAGAAACCCGGCATTCAGCTGGGCTGCAGCACCCGTACTGGTTTGCTCGAATCCGGAACTGGCGATCAACAGGGTCATGGACCGACTGAACCAGACCCGGGGCACCCGGGAAAGCGAAAAATGTGGCCTGAAAGATGCCTTTTGACGAATCGGGTCGATCAGGGTTTGACGTTAGCGTGACGCAATGATCTTGTTCAGGCTGATGAGCCAGGTGAAAGCCGACAGAGGCAGCCGAAGAGACAAAAAAGGGAGATCTGCCATGGACGGTGCCATTCGAAGACCAGACGCTCCGAACCACTTCATGATCCTGAAGCCGGCGCAAAAACGGATCCTCATCAGGCTTCCGGACGGTTCGGTCTTGGCCGACACATGCCACGCTGTCCGGCTCATGGAAGCCGGGAAAACATTATACGATCCTGTTATCTATCTGCCCCGCGAAGACGTCAGCGCTCCATTCGAAAAACAGTCAAAGACCACTCATTGTCCGTTGAAAGGAGATGCAAGCTATTTCTCTTTCGACGTTGGGGGAGAACAGCTCGTTGATCTCGCCTGGTCGTATGAAAAGCCATTCGACTTTGCAAAAGATATTGAGGGCCTGATGGCTTTCTTCGGCGACCGGATCGTAATCGAAGAGCATCCGATCTAGAGGTCGCCCGCATTCGCGCTTAGCGTGACAAAATCGTCGTATTCAAGCAGTTCCACGCCATGGCCCCCGCGGGCGACATTGCGGGCCATGGCCCGGCTCAAACGGGAAATTTCGATGCCGCGAAACTTGCGCAGCGGTCCTGCAAGAATCGGAGCCAGAAGTGGCCAGAGTGCCAGTGTGATCCCCTGCATGAGACCGTAGCGGTTAGTCGGCGTCAGGATCATCGAAGGATGGAACAGGCTGAGCCGCTCGAAATTCAGTTTCTGCAAGCCGTGCTCGAGCTCTCCCTTGCTGCGCAAGAAGAACGAGGATGATTCATTGTCGACACCGACAGAACTCAAAAGTTGAAAATGCCCGACATTCGCCTTCCTGCAGGCCGTACCAAAATCCAACACGGCGTCCCGGTCGATTTTGACAAACTGTTCGCGCGTAATTTTCGAAGGTTGCCCAATGCCCAAGGTGCTGATGGCCACGTTATGACCCGTCAGAACGGCGCGATAGCTCTCAGGATCAAGCACATCGATGATGTGCTGTACAACCTTGTCACTGCTGACCCGCGCGAGACGGCTTCGTCCCAGCAAAGTCAATCGCTCCACAGCGTCCATTGCAATCAATTCGCAAACGACGGCACTGCCGACGGCACCTGTGGCGCCGGTCATAACCACGGAAATTGGCTGTTTCATTTACTGCCTCTCGATAGAGCGCCTGACTGAACGCCAACCCCACATGACAGAGCCCACAAGACAGAGCCCGGTTCAATTCACAATTTGTGCAGGTCGCACGTTGACGCGGTCGTACTGCGCCACCATCGCCGATTTCCTGCTCGGCGGCCGATTCCCCCTTCACCAAGAATGGCTGCATGGGCCAAAAAGACAACCTGAGAATAAGGAAACGTGTGGTTTTTGAGTCAGACCATTTTGGGACTTTGGTCCGTTTGATACGCGGTTGAATTGAACGAAACTGCTTGGCGATGCTGGGTGGCCCTGCCCAGGGGCAGCCCAGACAAGCCAAAGGGTTCGGTCAGATCATCCAGCATCAACCAAGCCCGCTTAAGTCAGCGGGCACCGCATCAACGGTTTCTGATGCAAAGCCGTTTCTGCAAGGGGAGAGCAATGCAAAACGAGTGGGACGATAAGATCGCCAACATTAACGATCATCCACTTTACACGTATGGTGCGCCGGAAGATGACGTGGCGCCGGAGGAACTCGCCATTGAGTTTGAAACGGAGTTCGGACCAGAGGCAGCGCTCAAGGAAGCTAAATCAGAGCTCGCGAAAGTCATCGAAGCTGACGATACAATACTGATCTCGTTCTGGAGGGCCGTGAACACGATCCTCGTGACACGGAGACGCAACCGCGACGGGTTCACCAGGCCCTTTTGACGGGTGCACTTGTTCAACATCTGATGCTCGTAGAGGGCGGTTAAGCGCCAAATGCCCTCCAATATCGGAAGCAGCCCGGGGGTCTGGCCATTTACTACCCCCTCAATTCCATTGAAACCTGTACGACTGGATCACCTGACAGCCCAATG
>CALIOE010000053.1 GCA_938044775.1 uncultured Rhizobiaceae group bacterium | reverse complement strand
CAATTCCAGGATCAACTTGCGCTTGATCATTTCGCCAAACGCAGCATACCCCATTGCGACCTGCACGAAGGCTCCATTGCCCCCCACCACGTTCTTTTCAAAGTAATTGCCGAGACCGCCGGTCGGATTCTCGTGCGTCGGATTGGGAAAGGGATTTCGGGATCCCACGATAGCCAGTGCGTTGATGACCACGCCCTGACCGACGGCTTCGTCGCGAACAAGACTGATGTCAGCACCAATGTTGCTGGTGCCGTCGGAAGAAATGTCAATGACGCGCCTTGTTGATTTAACCGGAGCCGCGTTGAATTGCCTTACACAAAAGCGCACGGCCTCGCTGGTCGACGTATTTCGCACGCGCGCTGCAATCCAGGGTGGCATGGGAGACGCGCTGATCTTGCGCGCGAAGTCGCCTGCAGAAGATTCGCCCTCAATGACATGCCAGTCCACGCCGACAAATTGCTGATCCTGTTTGGCCCATTCCACATATATGGCGGCGATTCTTCCGTGGATCCCCTGTTGGATGGCCGCGATCACCTGCGGGTCTTTAATGGCCGATGCGTGGCCCTGCTTCTGGAGCCGGTATTCGTCGGTTGTCACACTTTCCGAGACATCTGCAGCCAGGCAAAGCAGCATGTCGACGGGACCGGGCGCCGGCAGGACCGAAACAGGCGCGATATTGTCGCCTGACGACATGGTGTTTGAGGCAACCCGAATTTCTTCTGCTGCCGATTGAATCGGAGAGAATACAATGATGGCGGCCAGCGCCGCGGCTTGAATGAAAAACATTGCACTTCCCGGGTTTCAGAACTGCTCAAGACCGAAACGCTGGCACGATCACGCCTGATCTGCAAATCTCCGGAACACGCTATTGTGCAGCGGCGTCAAAGGCGGCGACAAATGCGCGGGCTTCGCTGCCGACTTTTTCCGAGTCCCAGCCCACCTTGTAGACATTTGATCCAATGCCGAAACCGTTTGTTCCGGCAGAAAGCCACTCGCCGATTGTCGGTACCGTAACGCCGCCGACGGCCAGTACATGCATCCGGGGAGGTAAGACGGCTTTAATCGCCTTGACTCCATCGGGGCCGTGCAGGCTGGCCGGAAAGAACTTCAGGGCATGGCATCCGGCATCAATGGCCGCAAAAGCCTCTGTGGGCGAGAAAACGCCCGGAAAGGAAAGGCCTTTCCGCGAGACTGTCTGATGGATGACATCGGGGTTCATGTTGGGCGATACGATAAGCCGTCCGCCCGCGTCGCACACCGCATCAACCTGATCCACGCTCAGGACAGTTCCGGCGCCGATGATCGCCTTGTCGCCAAGCTCTCCAACCAGTTTCGAAATGCTTTGCAGCGGATCAGGGGAATTGAGCGGCACCTCGATGATACCGAACCCCGCCTCGATCAACGCACTGCCAATATCCAGTATCTCTTCCGGCTTAACGCCGCGCAAAATGGCAACGAGCGGGCGGTGGCCTTCATATAGGTCATTCATGGACGTTGCTCCCAACAAGACCGGCCCGACCCGCAAGATTGAACAGCGCTGGCCAGACAAGGTCCGTACCACGATGGGTATTGCTTTGCAGGCCCAACAGAGTAGCGGCGGCCTCATAACGGCTCACCAACTGGCCAGTTCCGATTATGACAATCGATTGGTCATCAAACCCGTCACGACGCGCGGCTGCGAATTCAGAGGCAATCAGATAGCCAGAAAGTCGCTCACAATGATAGGCAGTTTCCCCGCCTGAGAGCAGGTGCCCGGCGCGGATGGAAAAGAAACGTCCCCAGCCGCTGCCGCCTGCGAAAATCTCGCTCGCGGCGCCCTCAAAAGCAGCATCGTTCCATTCACCACCTGCATCGTTCATGGAATGACGCAGGATCGTATGCTGCGACAAAGCCTCGAACATCTCTCCGGTCATGTAGGTTCGAAACCGCTTGACGGTGCCCTTGGCGATCCGCACCCATTTGCTGTGAGTGCCCGGCAGAACAGCGATGCCGGAGAAATCCGGCTGTTCAGCCAGCAGTCCGGCGATCTGAGTTTCCTCACCCCGCATGACATCATGAATATCAGCGTCGGAATAGGTCAGTCCGGGCACGATCGTGATCCGGTGGCTGCCATGATCAAACCCGATCAGCGACTGCGATAAACGCTCCGTTGAAACCGGACACGCCAGGTAATTGGCCTCGCGCCAGCCCTGACGGCTGCCGACCATGCCGGCGGCAATGGCCGGAACAGGCGGCCAGCCGGCTGTCAATTTGTCGAAGTTTTGAGCAAACTCCTCGCTGCTGAAGACACCAACTCCGCTCTCACCCCGCCGTTCATCAAGCACGCGACCGTTTCGATCCAGCAACGCGGCGCGAACATTGGTCGTGCCCCAGTCAAGGGCGATCAGAACTCCCTCACCTGATGGTCGCGCACTCAATTGACCACCTCCAGGCAAAGCGCCACACCGGTTTGTGCGTAGAGCACCGGCAGCTGGACACCGGCAGTCGCCAGCACTGCACCGGACATTTTGTAATTGCCGTCGATGAGGGGATTGTCGAAACCCCGACTCGCCTTCAATGCAATATCGGCAGGGGTCTGCAGTGTCACATCATAGATTTTCTCCGGATCAAGGCCCGGAATGGCAATGGTCGGGGGAACCACAGCCCGCGGCCGGTCTATCTGGGCCATCAGGACACGGGCAGAATTCTGGTCGCGGGCAACGATCGCAGCGCCCAGCAGATCATCGTCTACGGTTCGCACGCGGTAGAACCTCCCACTGTGCAGCAATTGGCGGTCAGCCTTGTAACGCTCGACGGCTTCCTTGAAAATCTCAAAATCTTCCGGGGTCACCTTCGTCAGATCGAGCTCCAGCCCCATGTGACCGTATCCCGCGACCAGCGCCCGGAAATTGGGGTGGAAGCCGCGCCCTGAAGTATGACACCAGGCTGGTCCAATATGCGAACCCATGACCTCAGGTGGTAGAAAGTGTGAAAACCCGGTTTGAATGCGCATGCGTTCCACGGCGTCGTTGGAATCGCTGGTCCAGAAGCGATGAGTGCGTTTCAGAATTTCGTAGTCAATGCGCCCCCCGCCGGAGGCACAGCTTTCGATTTCCACATGCGGATAGTTTTCGCGCAAACGGTCGATCAGCGCATAGAGCCCGGTGGTCTGCCGGTGCACGGCTGCATTACCGGCGCCATCGCCCGGCAGAACAAGATCGCGATTCATGTCCCACTTGAAGTAAGAAATACGATATTCGGTCAGCAAGGCTGCGAGGCGCTCGTAGAGATAGTCGGAGACCGCCTTGTTGGTCAGGTCGAGGACAAATTGATTTCGGCCGGTTCTGCGTGGATAGGGGTCGAGACGCAGAATCCAGTCCGGGTGTTCGCGGTAAAGGTCACTGTCCGGATTGACCATTTCCGGTTCAACCCAGAGACCGAACTCCATGCCCTTTACGTCTATTACGTAATCGACAATCGGGTGCAGGCCGTCCGGGTATTTCTCGTCGTCCGGCACCCAGTCACCCAGGGACGTGGTGTCGTCGTTGCGTCCCTTGAACCAGCCATCGTCCAGCACATAACGCTCTGCACCAACGTCCGCAGCCGCGTCGGCAAGTGCTTTGAGCCGATCGATATTGTGATCAAAGTAGATCGCTTCCCAGGTATTGACGGTCACGGGTCGCGGCTTGTCCGGGTCCGGCCATTTGATGATATTGTCGCGCACATAGCGATGAAACTTCTGGCTCAGGGCATTCAGGCCATGATCCGTCTGGGCAACAAAAATCTCGGGCGTCGAGATCGACGCTCCGGCCGGCAACAGTCCTTCCCGGGAGAAGTGCAACACGCCCATCTGAAGCTGACACTCACCGGTGGTCAGTCGCTCCAGAACCATTCGGTGATTGGCGCTCCAGCCCATATGCACACCGAGACACCGGCCAGATGTCTCATCCGTCGTTGGCGACAGCATGATGGTTCCGGGAAATGCTTCGTGACTGGTTCGTCCGCGGCGGTTTTCACTCTTCACGAGTCCCATTGGGACCGTTCGGCGGTCAATGGAAAACTCGGCACACCAGCGGCCGTGAAAATGCAGATATTCAGACAATGCCTGCTCAACAGGAAGCACCGGAGCACTCATCCAGTCGACAACGCAGTCTTTATCGCTGTTGTTGATCAACTTGCTCTTCAACACTGCAACCGACGAATCCGGATCGAGCCTGCAGCTGATCTCAAGGACCAGGCCTCGCCACATATCCGTACACTGAAACATCACTCCATCTTCAATTTCATTGGCGCTGGTGAACTGAAACAATCCGGCCCAGCCGGGAAGATCGGAGCCGCTCCGGTGTGCGATCAGGCCCGGATGACCCATGAAACCACGCGATATCTCCGGTTGCATCGAAACCGGGGCATATTCGTCGAGTGTCGCAAATCCAAGCGGGCGCGAACGGGAGCGCGCAAAGAGATCCCGATCAATATCGTCGGGCAACCGTGCTCCAAAGTAGATGATCTCGGGAACGCCGTCCGTCCAGCCAAACAACATGGTCGCCGTCTCGGCATCGAGACGGTGCGTAAACACTTCACCCACGGACGGTTTATCCCTTGGTTGCGCCAAGCGTGAGCCCGGCGATGAAATGCTTTTGCATGAGGAAGAACATGACGACCGGCGGCACAGCGGCAAGTAGAGAAGCAGCCGAAACGAGATGCCAACGGCTCACAAACTGCCCGTTCAGGGCCTTCATCGCAGCTGTAATCGGTTTCGATGCTTCGCCGTTGGTCAGCACTGTGGCCCAGAAATAATCGTTCCAGATAAAGGTGAAGATCAACACGGCCAGCGCTGCAATCGCCGGACGAACCAGCGGCAGCACCAGGTGCCAGAAAATTCGGAATTCGCCAACGCCTTCGATGCGCGCCGACTCAATTAATTCAAACGGTAACGCCTTGATGAAATTGCGCATGAAGAGCGTGCAGAATCCTGTTTGAAACGCAGCGTGAAACAGCACCAGACCCGTCACGGTGTTATACAGTCCGGTCTCCACAGACAGCTGACGCACCGGCACCATGAGTATCTGAAAAGGCACAAAATTACCGGCCACGAAGATAAAGAACAGCGGGAGCGCCGCCTTGAAGCGATAAATCGCGAGTGCGTATCCTGCCAGACATGCCATGGCGACCGAAAGAATAACGGTCGGAATCGTAATCTTCAGTGAATTGAGAAAATAAGTAGTCGCCTCTGACTCAGTGAACACGGCTACATAATTCTGCAGCATCTGGAAGCTCGTCGGCCAGCCAAAGACGTTGCCCGCGTTAATGTCTCCCGCTGAACGCACGGAAGTCATGAAGATGGCAAGCAATGGCAGCAACCAGATGAACAGGGCTATCGGCAAAAAGACCTTATAGGTGGTCTGTATGCCGGGGCTGGATTTTTCGATGGGTGTTGGAAACATCTTGATGCCCTACCTTTTCTCGTCCTGATACATGCTCCACAGGAAGTAGCTGATGAAGAACAGCATGATGAAGAACAAAACCGTGGCGATCGCCGAGCCATAGCCCATGCGGAATCCAAATTCCGAGAGTGCCTGCTCAAACATGTAATAGGACAACACGTTCGACGAACCGTAGGGGCCGCCCTGCGTCATAATCGCGATCATATCGAACGAGCGCAAAGCCCCGATCACGGTCACCACGACTGCGATGAAGGTCGCCGGCTTCAGTTGCGGCAGGATGACGTACCAGAGCATCTTCCAGCCCTTGGCGTGGTCGAGTCGCCCGGCTTCCACCTGATCGGGTGAAACATTGTTCAGCCCGGTCAGGTAAAGGATCATGCAATAGGCGATCTGCGGCCAGAGACCGGCGAAGATGATGCCGTAGGTAACAAGGTCCTCGTCCCCCAGAATGGACGGTGGAGCGGCGCCGAAGAAGCGCCAGACTTCACCGACAATGCCAAAGTTTGGATTGTAGAACCAGGAGAAGATCAGGCCGACAACAACCTGCGAAATGACGAACGGGAAGAAAAACAGTGACTTGTAGATGCGCATCCCCGTTACCGTCTGATTCAGGAACAGCGCGATGAACAAGCCAGCCGGAACGGCCAGGAGGTAAAGGACCAGCCACAGAACATTGTTGTAAAGCGAGGTATAGAAATCCTCATCATCGAGCAGCTCGACGTAATTTCCCAGACCAATCCACTTCGCCGAGGAAGTGCCGTCTGCATTATTGAGACCGTTCCATTCGAAGAACGAAGTCCATATCGACTGGAATATCGGTGCGATGACATAGATCGTGAAAAAGATGATGGCCGGAGCCAGAAACAACCAGGGCGCGACTCTAAGACGGTTGCGCTGATACCAGCTGCGATTGTCTACCATACTTCCTGGCACCGACGTTTCAGGTAGTGCTGTCACTGACATGGTCTGCTCTCCCGCTTGATCGACATTTCGCCGGAAAAGCCCTGCTGCGTTTGAGTCGGGCAGAACTTGTCGGGGGAAATGATTGCGGGGCCGACACAGGTCAGCCCCGCAATGGAGAAGTCTTACTTGTAGACTTTCGCCTGCACCTTATCGAGGCGCTCCAGAATCTTGTCCAGGCGGTCAGGCTTGATCATGAATTCCTGGAAACCTTCCATGCCGGCTTTTGCCATTTCAGCCGGTGCATCCCGGTCATAAAACTGGGCCAAACCGGATGCGGTAGACACGGTTGCAAAGCCTTCCTGAATGAACTTGTCGTCGCCAACGGCTGCCTTCGAGTTTGGTGGCAGTTGTCCAATGGTTTTGTTCCACTCGCTTTGGATTTCAGGCTGCGCCATGAATGCAAGGAATTTGCGTGCATCTTCTTTGTTCTTGGCTTTCGCCGGAATGAACAGGGCATCTGCAGGCGCTTCTTCGGCGCGCGGCAGTCCAGGTGTAATTTCCGGGAACTGGAAGAAGTCAATCTGATCTTCGGTCAGACCGGCATCTTTCATGGATGCAACTGCGAAGTTGCCCATGACATACATGGCGGCCTCACCCTTTACGAAAGGCGCAAGCGCATCCTGCCAGGACATGGTGGCGTGGTTTTCGACAAACCCGCCGGCATCCATCAGCTCTTTCCACTTGACGAACACTTCCTTGATGCGGGGATCTGTATATTTGATCTTGCCGGCTGTCAGATCGTTGTGAACTTCATAGCCGTTTGTGCGCAGGTTCAAATAGTCAAAGACGCCTGCAGCGGTCCACAGAAACTTGGTACCGATCGTGATTGGCGTCACGCCACCTTCTTTAAGTTTTTTGGATGCAGCAAGAAGCTCATCCCAGGTTTTTGGCTCCGCAATTCCCATCTTGTCGAAGATGTCTTTGCGATAGTAGATGCCCCATTGATAGTAGGAATAGGGCACGCCCCACTGCTTTCCATCAATCGTCATCGTTGGCTTAATCGCCTCAAAGCTGGTGCTCAGGTTTGGATCACTGGCCCAGAGATCGGAAATGTCCTCGAACTGACCGGCATTGACGAACGGCGCCATGCGGTTGCCCGGATACCAGGAAGTGATGTCAGGCGCGTCGGCCGACAAGAAGTTACGGATTGCGGTTTTGTGAGCCTCACGGTCGTTGATGTTGACCGTAACGTTGATGTCCGGGTTGGCTGCCTTGAACTTTTCTACAGCAGCTTCAAAACCCGCCTTGGGTTTCGGGTTTGGGTCATCGAAGTTGATAATCAGGTCACCGGCAAAAGCCGTGGTGGCCAACAGCGCTGCAGCGCCAAAAGTTGCAGTAGCTCTGATGAGCGACTTGTACATAGTGTTTCCTCCCATTTGCAGGCTCTCGCCCTTGTTGGCAAAAGCCCCGGGCCTCTCAACTGCCCGTCGATATTAGAATTTCCATTTACGCTTCCAAATGCAAGGGCATCCCCTCGAAAAGACAGGCGCGCAAAATGGGTCACGTGAAGTTCCATTTAATGGAACTCAATTTGACTATTTGGAAGTATTCGACTAACATCAGGAAGTGTCAAGCGGAAAACTGCCGGCACATGACAGATTGCAACGGTTCCTTGGGAGGGGTCACGTGCCGCAGGTCGCGGAAAGACAAAAGCCGAAGCGCGCGACAACAGAGCGCCGCACGCATCGCTTGATTGGGTCAAAAACGCCCATGGCGACGGGAACTCTCGGCAAGGCTCTGGCTGTGCTGGATATCATTGCCCAGGCGCCGGTGCCCCTGCGCTTTACAGATGTTCTGCGCCAGTCAGACCAACCGCGCGGCACGCTGCATCGACAGATATCCCATCTGGTCGAAGAAGGATTGGTGACCGTAAACGCTGATCACTCCTACACTCCCGGCATCAGGTTGCTGAAACTGGCGGCCCGGGCCTGGTCCCAGAATTCCATCCGATCTATTGCCGAACCTCACATTCGGGCACTTCACGAACACACCGGTGAAACCGTTCATCTGGGTATATTGAATGACCTGGAAGTGATCTATGTGGACAAAATCGAATCGCGACAGTCGGTAAGAATGCACAGTCAGGTTGGCAACGCATCGCCACTCTATTGCACCGGCATTGGCAAAGCCATGCTGGCGGTTCTGCCGCCGCAGGAAGCTTCGGCCCGCGCACAACGGTTCTCCTACCGCCAACACACGCCGACAACGCTTGCAAGCCCGGCGCTTCTTCTAGCAGAACTGGAAATCATCCGAAGCACCGGAATAAGCCACGACCGTGAAGAACACGAGCCGGGCATCCGCTGCGTCGCCGCGTCAATCTGTAGCGCCACGGAGGAGCAGGTCGCAGGCATATCCGTGACGGCCCCCGCCTATCGGACAAGCAAAGAAACCATTGCCGAATGGGAACAATTGGTGCCGGCAACGGCAAAGGCAATCGAGGCAGATCTCAACGATCAGATCGGACCACGGGCCGGACAATGAAACACATCTGGAATCTAGCAATTAAACCGAAAGCGGGAGAGAGACATGGCTGGCGTTGAACTGAGACAGGTAAAGAAATCATTTGGCGACGTGGACGTTATCCACGGTGTTGATCTGTCAATCGATGACGGTGAATTTGTCGTTTTTGTTGGCCCATCCGGATGTGGCAAGTCCACGTTGCTGCGGTTGATCTCTGGTCTCGAGGAGATCACCAGCGGCACAATGAGCATCGGCGAGCAGGATGTGACCCACACAGAACCAGCCGAGCGAGGCGTGGCGATGGTCTTTCAGTCCTATGCGCTTTATCCGCACATGACGGTGTACGATAACATGGCGTTCGGGCTGAAAATGACCGGCCATGACAAATCGAGCATCGATGAGCGCGTGCAGAAAGCGGCAAAGATATTGGAGCTGGGTCCGTTGCTGGATCGTAAACCAGCGGCCATGTCCGGCGGGCAGCGCCAGCGCGTGGCTATTGGTCGCTCGATTGTTCGAAACCCGAAAGTCTTTCTTTTTGACGAACCGTTATCCAACCTTGACGCCGAACTTCGCGTTCAGATGCGTCTTGAAATTGCCAAGCTCCACAACGATCTCGACTCGACTATGGTCTATGTGACCCATGACCAGACCGAGGCGATGACACTGGCAGACAAGATCGTTGTTCTTCGAGCAGGAATTATTGAGCAGGTCGGTTCGCCGCTGGAACTTTATGACAACCCCGACAACGAATTTGTCGCCGGCTTTATCGGTTCGCCGCGCATGAATTTCCTCGATGGTGAAGTCACCAGTTCAAAAAAAGGCTCCGCCGCTGTTGTCGTGCCCACCCTTGGAAATCTCAAGTTCAACGTCTCAACGCGGGACCGCACACCTGAAAAGGGCGAGAAGATCAAGGTCGGCATTCGACCGGAGCACTTCATCAGTGGGACCGGTGCCAAGCACAAGTTCAAGGCCCCGACCTCGGTGGTTGAGCAACTGGGCGGTAATTCATTCCTTTATCTGAACATCGGCGGTGATATTCCGTTGACGGTTGAACAGAAAGGTCATTCCGAGGTTCGCGACGGACAGGTTGCGACCGTAGGTGTGGACCCCACGACGACCATGATTTTTGGGAACGATGGTCTGAGGATTTAGCACAATCAACACCTCTTCCTCAGATCAGGAAAAGGAATGCCGCTTTCAGCTAAATCACCTCTTTTCTTTTGGGGGGATATGACTAACAACGCGCTCAGGATCACCAGCCGGCAACCGTATCCATGAAAGCTGCATCAACAACAACACGCTCCGCCCTCGGCGTTTGCTATTATCCAGAGCACTGGCCGCAGGAGATGTGGGCCAGCGACGCCGCCCGGATGGTGGAATGCGGAATCAGCTATGTGCGCATTGCAGAGTTTGCCTGGTCGCGGATTGAACCATCACGGGATGATCTGCAGTTTGAATGGCTCGACCAGGCAATTGAGGTTCTTACGGCTGTTGGTCTCAAGATTGTCATGTGCACACCAACGGCAACGCCGCCGCGGTGGCTTGTCGACTCAATGCCGGACATGGTTGCGGTTGATGTCAACGGCAATCCCCGAAAATTTGGCTCAAGACGGCACTACGATTTTTCCCATACCGGTTACCGCAAAGAATGCGCGCGCATCACCGAGATTCTCGCTAAGCGCTACGGCCGGCACGAGCAGGTCGTGGCCTGGCAGATCGACAATGAATACGGCTGCCACGACACAATTTTGAGCTATAGCGAAGCAGCTCGTTCCGGATTTCGCGATTGGCTGTCACAAAGATATCAATCACCCGACGCGCTCAACAAGGCTTGGGGGACCGTATTCTGGTCCAAAGAAGTCAGCTCTTTCGATGAAGTTGATCTGCCGAATTTGACCGTTACCGAGCCGAATCCGACCCATGTGCTGGACTTCCACCGCTACGCTTCCGATCAGGTCGTGGCATTCAATCGGCTCCAATCGACGCTGTTGCGCAAGCACTCACCGGGCCGCGATCTCGTGCACAACTTCATGGGGAAGTACACGGATTTTGATCATTTTTCTGTCAGCGACGATCTGGACATTGCCTCATGGGATTCCTATCCGATTGGATTTCTGGAGCAGTTTGGCCGCGATGACGCCTGGAAAAACTGGTATATGCGGGCCGGCGATCCGGACTTTCAGGCATTCCATCACGATCTCTACCGGGGATGCGGAAGAGGCCGGTGGTGGGTCATGGAACAACAACCCGGGCCGGTAAACTGGGCGCCCTACAATCCTGATCCACATCCCGGTGCTGTGCGTCTTTGGAGTCACGAAGCGTTTGCCCATGGCGCCGAAGTTGTCAGCTATTTTCGATGGCGCCAGGCGCCTTTTGCTCAAGAGCAGATGCATACTGGTCTCAACCGGCCCGACGGTTCCGCCGACCGCGGCTACGAAGAGGCTATGCTGGTCGGCAAGGAAATCGCCGGACTTCCGGCCGCTGAAACCAGGCAGTCCGACATCGCGCTTATCTTCGATTATCCCTCAATCTGGGCGAGCGAAACTCAGCCGCAAGGTGCATGCTATGACGGGTTTGCGCTCGTCATGCAGTTCTATTCGGCATTGCGCAAATTCGGGCAATCAGTCGATATCGTTAAGCCCGAGGCCTCTCTTCAGGGTTACAAGCTGGTCATTGCTCCGCATCTTCTGATCGCCAGCGACAGAACGGTCCTCAATCTGAAATCTACAAAGGCAAGAATTCTGTTTGGTCCCAGATCGGGCTCAAGGACCGAGCACCATCAGATTCCGCTCACACTGCCACCTGGACCACTACAGGACCTGATCGACATTCGGGTTGAACGTGTCGAAAGCATCCGCCCTGACGTCCACATCGCCGTCGATACAATTGGTACATTCTCACGGTGGGCCGAGCAGATCCAACCGGGTGAAGATGTGGAGACCGTTCTCGAGACCATTGATGCTCGGCCCGCCCTTCTTCGTCAGGGCAGCGTAAGCTACATTGCCGGCTGGCCCGACGAGCCCTTGCTCAACCATGTCATCCGGGAAGAACTCGATGCTGCAGAGATAGAATTCGTCGAAACTGGCGACGACCTGCGATTGCGGGACAGGGGCTCGTTGCGCACGATTGTGAACTATGGCCCCAAGCCGCGCGATGCAGGTCATCTGGTGGGCAGGAACGACGAGATTCTGGTGGGTGGTACCACACTCGATGCTGCAGGAGTATTGATCCTTCGCCGGGCATAAAATTCAATCACCTGTCCGCCAATTGGTTACGGATGCGTCGACCCGTGACTGGCCTATCCGCTACCCGACCGAGTATCCGACCTCTTCGGCTGCCGTCGATATCCAATGCCAGAACCCACGGGCAAAGCTGGTGAAGACGTAGAGATCGAAAGCGTCTTCTGCTGTGCGATGAATCGTAACACCAATGTCGTGGTGATGGGTCAGACGCACATCACCGACGGGAAAGGCTGACGGGTCGAAATTGATCGCGATGCCGGATGCCAGAACCCAGGCTGCTTTCTCTCCACGGATTGCGACGACCACCCGCCCGTGTGTGAGCCCTGTAACCGCACCAAGATGTGCGCCTATTGCCGCGCGCAGTCGGATTTCCAGGTTTTCGGTTTCATCCTCAATCAAGTAGCGGCCTGGTCCTGCGGGCATGATACACACTGGCCCTTTCAACGCTGCGGCATGGCCTTTGGCGGGCCTTGTCCCGGTCACATCGGATATTGCTTTATGAACCTTCGCCATGGTGCCGGGCCAGGCCTGAACCTGAACAAGAGAGTCGCAAAGGCGTTCTGATAGTTCGACCTGGGGCTGCCGACCAGCGGGCCTGTTCGGCATGGCAAGATCAGCGAGCGGTGATACTTTGTCTGGGGTGTTAACCACGCATCCGTCCTCCTTCCGGATCCACCATGTGAGGACTCACCACCTCAACGGCCACATGCCGGTTACGGATCGGGCTGGTGGCAAAAAGTCTCTCTCCGTGCCGCGCGGTGCCCTGTTTCAACATCGCCAGCGATATGTAGCAGTTCAGCTCCGGCGAGAAACAGGTTGACGTTGTATGGCCTTCACTTTCCCCGGGGTTCTCCAGAGACCCCTTCACCAGATGGCCTCCCCCGACGATCTTTTGACCGTCAGTTGACTTAATCGCCACAAGTTGCAGGCGTCCTGCTTCATGGAAAGCGCTGCGCTTCAACAAGGCCGCGCCGACAAAATTCTTCTTGTTGGAGACCATGCCGCCTAGACCAAGGTCGAGTGGGGTGGTTCTGCCATTCAGCTCCGGACCGGCCACGTGACCCTTCTCGATCCGCAATGTGGACAGAGCTTCGAGCCCGTAGGGTACGACGTCAAAAGTTTCGCCCGCTTTTAACAGGCTGTCCCACAGGGCCTGTCCCCATCCGGCGCCGCAATAGACTTCATAGGCCCTCTCGCCCGAGAATGAGAGCCGCGCGACCAGCACCCGTACACCGTTGATCATGCCTTCTCGAACGCCCATGAAGGGCAGCCCTTTGTCAGAAACGTCGACCCCCTTTATGCAGGCTTTCAATACCTCACGGGACTTCGGACCGGCCACGGCCACACCGGCCCACTCGTCAGTTACAGAAGCAATTGCCACTTTGAGGTCGGGCCAGACGACGTCAAGATGGTATTCAAGGTGTTCCATGACCCGACCCGCCCCGGCCGTGGTTGTTGTCATGAGGAAGCGGTGTTCGTCGAGCCGCCAGGTGGTACCGTCATCAAACAGGAATCCATCTTCGCGCAACATCAGACCATAGCGCGCCTTGCCAACCGGCAGCTTAGCAAAACCATTTGAGTAAACGCGATTTAGAAATTCCGCTGCGTCAGGGCCCTGCACATCAATCTTGCCAAGCGTTGACACATCTACAAGTCCGACGCCGGCCCGCACGGCGCGTGCCTCGCGAATGTAGGCCTGCTCAACAGACTCCCCGGGCCGATTGTAGCTCTCGGGCCTGCTCCAAAGTCCATTGGCATACATGCTGGCGCCGTTTGCCACGTGCCAGTCGTGCATAGGGGTCAGTCTATCCGGCTTCAGGTGGCCATAGAGCTCCCCGGCAATCGCGCCAAGCGCGGTTGGGGTATAAGGGGGGCGAAAGCGCGTCGTACCGACCTCTGGAATGGGGAGATCACGCGCGCGCGCCATGATTGCCAGACCGGTCAGGTTCGATGTCTTGCCCTGATCGGTCGCCATGCCCATGGTGGTGTAGCGCTTGAGGTGTTCGACCGAGACAAATCCTTCACGGTGGGCAAGGCGAACGTCATCTGCAGTCACATCATGCTGGAGATCAACGAAGGACTTCTTGCCCGTGTAAATTTCAAAAACCGGTGCCGGAGCAAAGTCGATACGGTCGCCGTCTACCACCGGAATATCCGCAACGCCGGCCGGGACCGCTGCTTCACTGAGGGCCGCTTCGGCGGCGGCTGCGCCAGTTTCCAACGCCGCCTGCAATCCCATCTCGCCGCACATTGCGCCTGCACCATGCCATTTTTGCGTCGGGTTTCCGGGAAGAAACGCCTGCAGCTCCGCATCCCAAACCGGCTTGGTGCCCTGCTGAGACGTCAGGTGAAACGCAGGAGACCAGCCGCCCGAAACCGCCAGGCAGTCACAGCCCATTGTATCGCGCGTGTCGCCCACCTTGCCGGTCAGTTCATTGTAGGCGCTGATTTCGATCGCCGACAATGTGCGAAAACCTTTCGCCCTGGTGACGGCCGAGCCCAAAAAGACCTTGGCCCGACTGTCCTCTCCCGCACCCCGGGCAACATCCGATACATCCGGCCGGACATCGACAATTGCAGCAACCACAACGCCCGTGCGGGCGATGTCACGGGCTGCCAGCCAGCCGCTGTCGTTGTTGGTAAAAACCACAACCTGTTTGCCCGGCGCGGCCCCGTATTCCACCGCATAGCGCCGCACCGCGTCGGCAAGCATTACGCCCGGCTTGTCGTTGCCCGGAAAGACAATCGGGCGTTCCAGTGCGCCGGTTGCAAAAACGGCAGATTTTGCCCGGATGTTCCATGCTCGTTGGCGCACCTGTCCCTTCGCCGGGGTTGGGACATGATCAGCAACACGCTCCACGGCCATGAATGTGTTGTCATCGAAATAGCTCTGAACTGTGGTACGGGTCAGCAACCTCACATTGGCATGAGACACCAGCTGCCGGCACTTGTCAGCTGCCCAGTCACGCGCGAGTTGACCATCGATAAAGTCCGGCGCGCTTGTCAGCGCCCCTCCCGCAAGCGCACGCTCCTCGCACAAAATGACGCTGGCACCTGAATTGGCCGCCAGCTCCGCAGCGGCCAGTCCCGCTGCACCGGAGCCAACGACCAACAGGTCACAGAAGGCATTCATCCGCCCATAGCGATCCGGATCGGGTAGTTCCGCACCTTTGCCGAGGCCGGCTGCGCGACGGATCAGCTGTTCGCACAACCACCAGAACTGAGTCGTGCGGTTGCCCGCCATCTTCGGCCCCATGAAGGTCTTGTAATAAAAGCCAGCAGAGAAAGCCTTACCCGGCAGCTGATTGACTGCCATCAGGTCGAAATCGACGCTCGGCCAGGCATTCTGACTGCTGGCGATCAATCCGTCGTAGAGTTCAACTTCAGTAGCTCGGATGTTGGGCTCGGTGCGTCCACCCTTGCGCAGGGTAACCAGCGCGCTCGGCTCTTCGGATCCCGCAGTGAATATTCCTCGTGGGCGATGATATTTGAACGATCTGGCAACAATTGAGATGCCATTGGCAATGAGCGCGGAAGCCAGCGAATCGCCTCGTAGTCCTTCATAGCTTTTGCCATCAAAAATAAAGGTGACCGTGCTGGCGGAATCGATAGCTGTGCCAACGCCATCGCGCAGATTGAGGCGAAAACCGCTCATTTGGCTGCTGCCTTCAATCGCTTTGCCCACGGTCCAATGGGCTCACACAATGTGATCTGGTGCGTCAGCGTGTTGCGTGTGACGACCAGATGCTTACGGCATCCGCCGGTGTGATTCCACAACTCTCGATGCGCGCCATCAGGGTTTTCGCGGTCATACACGTAAGCCTGATGGGCTTCGATGGACTCGTCGCTCATGGCCGGGCGTTTGGCGGCGGCGTCTCCGCGATAGGTGAATTCCTGATGATCCCGTTCGCCGCACCAGGGGCAGGTTATGCGCATCTTGCCGTCCCCCTAATGATACCAGGGGGTTGGGCCAGCGCCCAACTCGTCAATCGGACGACCATCCTTGAAACGGTCGAGTGTAAAAGCGGCGTTCAAATCGTGTGGCTTGTCCTGCGCAATTGTATGGGCAAAACACCAGCCGGAAGCGGGTGTGGCCTTAAAGCCGCCATAGCACCAGCCCGCATTTAAAAACATGCCGTCGACTGGTCCCGTCGTAATGATTGGGCTGCCATCCATGGACATGTCCATGATTCCACCCCACGAGCGCAGAAGGCGCAGACGGGCAAAATTCGGAAACATCGCAACCAACTCGCTCGTCACTTCTTCCCAAACTGGAAGATTTCCGCGTGAGGCGTAGGAATTGTAATAATCAATGTTGCCACCGAAGACCAAACCGCCCTTGTCGGATTGCGAAACATAAAGGTGGCCAGCCCCAAATGTTGTCACTGTCGGAATGATCGGTTTGATGCTCTCCGAAACAAAGGCCTGCAAAACGGTGGATTCAATGGGCAGCCGGTCGACTCCTGCGAGTTTCATCACCCGGCCCGTGCTCCCGGCCACCGCAACACCAACCTTTTGTGCACGGATGTCGGCCTGTTCGCCGTTTCTGCGGGTTTGCACGCCAACGATTTTTCCACCTTCCTTCAGAAATCCGGTCACTTCGGTATTTTCGAGAATGTCCACACCCAGCTTATCGGCGCCGCGTGCATAGCCCCAGGCCACAGCATCGTGACGGGCATTGCCGGCCTCGGGCTGCAAAAGGCCGCCGACGACCGGAAAACGGGCGGATCCGTTCACATCCAGTCCAGGATTGAGCCTGGCCACCTGATCGCGGTCCAGCAGCTCTGCGCCAATGCCATTGAGCCGCATTTGGTTGCCACGCTCTGCATAGGTGTCCATTTGCCCCGGCGTGTGGGCAAGATTGAGGACACCACGAGGTGAAAACATGACGTTGTAATTGAGCTCATGGCTCAATCCACGCCACAACTGCATGGATTTCTCATAAAAATCACTGTTGGCTGGCAGACGATAATTTGACCGAACGATAGTCGTGTTGCGGCCAATATTTCCAGAACCCAGATAGCCCTTTTCGACGACCGCCACATTTGTGACGCCATGCACCGAGGCCAGATAGTAAGCCGTTGCCAGCCCGTGCCCGCCACCGCCGACGATGATCACATCATAACCGGCCTTTGGCTCCGCCTTGCGCCAGGCAGGCGTCCAGTCACGGTTGCCGCGCAGTGCGTTTGTGAGAATTGAAAAGGCCGAGTATCGCGTCATGTTACTCACGATCTTAAGACAAGGCGGCTGGTGCACAAGGAAGAATTGATTTTAAACAGTGGCGATTTTTTCGCTTGCCAGATGTCGGATTTTCGACACAGATTGTCCGCCGGGGCGGTGCGTTTTTGCTGCATCATGGAAAGCCGGACAAATATGTTTGAAGCTGAAGAAAAACGACACTTCGCCTTCCTGGTATTGGACCAGTTTTCGGTGCTGTGTCTGGCCGCCGCGATGGACCCTCTGCGGTCGGCCAACCGGCTTTTGGGCAAGGAGTTTTACTCATGGAGCCTCGTGTCCATTGACGGCAAGCCGGTAGAAGCATCCAACAAGATGGTGATGGACGTGAACGCCTCTGTGGACACGCTGGGAAAGTGCGACATTCTCTTTGTCTGCGCCGGCTACCGGATCAAGGTTGAAGGACAGCAACACATGCTGGCCAAGTTGCGTGAACGGGCAAGGCGCGGCGGCGCTGTTGGCGGGCTTTCAATCGGAAGCCACATTCTTGGTCAGGCCGGATTGCTGAACGAATACCGCTGTACCATCCATTGGGAAAACCGCGCCTCTTTTCAGGAGGACTTCCCAAAAGCAGAATGCACTGGTCGTGTATTTGAGATTGATCGCAATCGATATACCTGCGCCGGAGGAACCACCTCCATCGACCTGATGCTGAAGATCATCAGTGAGGACCTCGGCGTGCAGATGGCCAATGAGGTGGCCAACCAGTTCCAGCATGAACGCATTCGCACCGAAGCGGACCGTCAGCGTGTCGGGCCTGAACGGGATCTTGCCGGCAAATCGACGAAACTTCAGCGCGCCGTCGAACTGATGTCGGAGAACCTCGAAGAACCCATGACGGCCCTTCTCATTGCCCGTCAGGTGGGGCTGTCTCTGCGCCAGGTTGAACGTCTGTTTCAGCGTCATCTGGGCTGCACGCCCGGGCGCTATTACATGGCCGTACGTCTTGAGCGGGCGCGTGAACTTTTGAGACGCACCAATTCGCCGATCCTCGACGTCGCTCTCTCTACCGGATTCACCTCACATTCCTATTTTGCTCAAAGCTACCGCTCGCATTTTGGCTGCTCGCCGTCTGAAGAGCGCCGGGCCACGCCCTGAGAAGGAACCCCATGACAAAACCACTCGATGGAATTCGTGTTGTCGAGTTTGCCTCGATCGGTCCAGGCCCTTTCGCCGGCATGATGCTGGCCGACCACGGAGCCGACATAGTGCGGATCGACAAACCGGGAGGGCGTGATGTGGGCACATCTCGGTCAGATAAAGACCCCATGTTGCGCGGCCGCCGCAAACTTGAGCTCGACCTGAAGGATCCTTCCGACGTTGAACGGGCGCTGACCCTGATCGAAAAAGCCGATGTGCTGATTGAAGGGTTGCGTCCCGGTGTCATGGAGCGTTTGGGATTGGGTCCGAAGATTGCCCTGGCCCGCAATTCGTCTTTGGTATACGGGCGCATGACCGGCTGGGGGCAGAACGGACCACTGGCAGCCCGCGCCGGCCACGACATCAACTACATCGCAATCACGGGCGCACTTGATGCAGTCGGTACCCAAGACTCGGGACCTGTGCCGCCAATGAATCTCGTTGGCGATTTTGGCGGCGGTGGCATGCTGATGGCCTTTGGCATTACCACCGCGTTGCTGCAGGCCAAAGCCACCGGTCAAGGGACCGTTGTTGATGCGGCCATGGTCGAAGGGACCGCACTGCTGATGATGATGCCGTTCGCCCTGAAAGCGCAGGGTCTGTGGCCTGGAGGAAGGGGAGACAATCTGCTGGACGGCGGCGCTCCATTCTATGGCACCTTTGAAACCAGCGACGGCAGATGGATCGCTCTTGGCGCCATAGAGGAGCCATTTTGGCTGGAACTCGTTGCAAAGCTGGAACTTGACTCGCCGCTGCTCGCACAACGCCACGACCGCAATAGCTGGCCGCAAATAAAAGCGCTGATTGCAACCAGGATCGCAACCGGGACGCGAAGCCATTGGGAGAGCATTTTCGAGGGTTCGGACGCTTGTTTTGCTCCCGTCTTGACAATGGACGAGGCTCCCGGTCACCCGCATAACGACGAGCGAGGTATTTTTCAGACTGTCGACGGTGTGGTTCAACCCGCGCCCGCTCCGCGGTTTGATGACATGGTTCCGGAAGCCGCCCGTACCAGCAGCGAAGTCATGCACTATGACGACGTTCTGGCAACGTGGAGCTGACGCCCGTGCACGCTATCGCAACAGCACGACTGGATCGCCTTTGATTTCCCGCAGAAGTTTCTTGCGGAAGGCCCGCTTGAAATCGCTGTAGTTGAGCGCCTTCTCAACGAACGCTCCCTGCCCGCCAATCACCCGATTGCGCAGATAGTGGTGCAGATAACCGACCTCATTGACCACAGCCAGTGCATTGATCGTCGTTCCCTGACGAACAATCGCATCGCGTACGAATTCGATCCGGTCGCCATTGTTGTTCTCGCCATCTGCGATCACGTCAATCACATATCGGTCCGCCGGATATGGGGCGGCTGGGAAGGCATTCTGGCTAAACTTGAGAGCACCGGCAATTGACGTGCCACCCTTGGCGGTCTGTCTTTGCATGGAAGCCGCCATGGCGGCAAAACGCAGGGCGTCGCTGGCGTTGGTAATTGCCGTCCAGGGCAAGGCGACCCTTTGGGTACCCGACGTGGACCAATGAATGACCATCACCGATATTCTGCCACGTGGATTTGCCATGATTGCCGACACAACTGCGGGATCGGAAAACGCTGCCGCTACTCCACCGGCCTGCAATGCGAATTCAGCGCTGTTGACGCTCCAGGAGCAGTCCATCGCAATCACCAGGTTGAGGTCGGCACGGTTATTGGCCTGGGCGGCAATTGGCTGGAACAGTGCAGGCACACCGATCAAGCAGGCAAACAGGACGCCGGCGCGCATAATTCGCCGCAGAAGTCTCTTACCCACCGGCGTCAAAGCTTCACCCTTTGGGATGAATGTCCGGCGGGAGGCAGCCCGACCAGGCCACGGCCGTTTATCTCGCGCAGCAGCTTGCGCTTAAACGCGGGCCGGAAATGCTCATAGCTGACGGCGTCCTCCACGAAGGCTCCGCTGCCGCCGATGACGTTCTCATAGAGGTATTCGTTGAGGTCGAGGACCTGATTGCGGATAGCCAGAGCATTGATGGTCACCTGATTTGCAACAACAGCATCTCGTGAGGGCTGCACAGGCTCACGGTAATTATCCTTGCCGTCGGCAATCAAATCGATTACCCGCCGGTCGGCAGGAAACGGCGCCGCATTCAGTTGCCGATCACTGAATTCCAGTATCGAAGATATCGCCGTCCCCGCCTCCGCCGTCATGCGTTCCTGAGGGGCAACGGCTGCAGCATAATCAAGGACATCCTGCCGGCTCGAAATGCGTGTCCAGGGTAACGTGATGATCTGTTCGCTGCGGGAAGACCACTGGACAAGCAGCACGCCCATAGACCCACGCGGCCCCTGCGCGATTGCGCGGGCGATATCCGGGTCAGCAAAAACATCGGCGATTCCGGCGATCTGAAGGTCATATTCAGATGAATCTACGCTGTAGGAACAGTCCACGGCGATGACGAGATTGAGGTCAGTGGATGCAGGGTCTGATGCCAGGGCGCTTTTGCTGCCCAAAGCCCATGAGATGGCGGTTGTCACCGCCCCAAGGATTGCCCGTCTCGAAAACATCATTCCGAAGTCTGAAGCAACCCCTGCCGCTCGACAAGAGCCCGGTGAAAATCACCCCGGTGACAGTCCACGCAGCCTTTCCGAGCGACGCCGCAACAACTCCACCGCTGTCAAAAGTGCAATCGACATCAGAACAAGAATCGTCGCCACAGCCAGAATGGTGGGACTGATTTGCTCTCGCAGACCAGAAAACATTTGGCGCGGAATGGTGCGCTGATCAACGTCCGCCAGGAAAATAACGGCAACCACCTCGTCCAAAGACGTGATGAAGGCGAAAAGGGCTCCGGATATCATGCCGGGAATGATCAAAGGCATGATGACTTTTACGAAAGTTGTCCATCCGCTTGCTCCGAGCCCTTGCGATGCCCGGATCAGCGACCGGTCAAACCCGGTCAACGTCGCCGTAACCGTGATGATAACGAAGGGTACACCGAGAGTGGCATGAGCCAGGATGATACCGATATCGCGGTTGACGAGCCCGTCGGGAAAAAATGGAAATGTGTTTTTCTGGCTGTAGAAGAAAAACATGCCGGTTGCGGTGATAACCAGCGGTACGATCATCGGTGATATGAGCAGGCTTGTGATCGCAGACCTGAACGGCATTTCCGGGCGCGACAGACCCAAAGCCGCAAGGGTGCCAAATCCAGTCGCGAGCAGCGTTGAGAGAAGCGCATAGAAAAATGAGTTGCGCATGGCCCGGACCCACGTGGCGTTGTTCCACATGTCTGACCACCATCCTTCAACGGCGTCGGGGGCCGTCATGCCAAATCTTACGATATCGGCATACCAGCGGACCGAATAGGCATTTGGGTCCAGCGCCATCATGCCTTCAGTGAAAGTGAAGTAAGGCTCGGCGTTAAAAGACAGCGGGATAATCACCAGAATGGGCAGGATCAGGAAGATAAAAATGAGGGTGCACAGCGACAGGAAAGCGTATTTACCGACTTTCTCCTGTATGGTCGCATAAGGCGGCAATTCACTCATGGCAAAGTAGGGAATGCCGAAGATCACAATGAAACCGAAGGTTCCGGCCAGCGATCTGGTGAACAGGAAAAAAATCACGGTTGCGACCAGGAGGCCAATGAAACCGGGGGTCTTCATGCGTTGTGACATGCTCATGGTCGCCTCACCCGAACTTCAGATTGTCGACACCCACAAGCTTGTTGTAGAGCCAATAGAAAATGAGAACCACCACGAGCAGGATCGTTCCAAGCGCAGCGCCCAGTGACCAGTTCAGTGTCTTCTTGATGTGGTCAGCTATGAGATTGGAAATCAGAAGGCCATCGTTACCGCCTACAAGTGCGGGGGTGATGTAGTATCCGATTGCCAGAATGAAAACGAGCAAAGTGCCCGCTGCAATACCGGGAACGGTTTGTGGGAAATAGACCTTTCTGAAGGAATAAGTGCCGCTGGCACCCATAGACCGGGCGGCCCGCATGTAGCTCGGTGGAATTGTCTTCATCACAGAAAACAGCGGAAGAATCATGAACGGCAGCAGAATATGCACCATGGCAATCACTGTACCGGTCATGTTGTAGATCATCTGGATGCGTTGGTTGTCATCGATAAAGCCGAGATAGACGAACACGTTGTTGATGATTCCCTCTGTCTGCAACATGGCTATCCAGGCCGAGGTTCTGACCAGCAAGGATGTCCAGAACGGCAGCAATACGAGGATCATCAACAGGTTGGACGTTCGCAAAGGCAGGGTTGAGAGCAGGTAGGACACCGGATAGGCAATAATGAAACACAAAGCGGTGATCAGTGCTGATAGCCAGATCGTTTTCCACAAGATGGGGAGATAAATCCGGTAGAGCTCGTCGGCCCGGACGATGGACCCGGCTTCATCAAATTTGCGGTCGGTGGCAGCCAGATAAAAGGATATGGTGAAGTCTTTTGTCACCCGCTGAAGGGTTAGCCATAAATTGGGATTGTCCCACTTTTTGTCTATTTCAATGAGGGCCGCCATATAGGGCCCTTCAGTAATCTTGTCGGCTCTCCGGGCCGTCTTGGTGAACAGGCTTCGCGATCCGGGAATTTCATAGTTTACGCGAGTCGCAAGATTGCCGATGGTCTTGCCCACTTCGCGGTTTTTCCTCGCGGCCGCCATGTCTTTGACGAAAGTTTCGATAATGTCGTCAGACGGCAGACCCTGACCATCCCAGTTCTCTATTTGAACGGCGAAGTTGGGCATCACGTTGGAGCCCGTGGGATTGTGTACCGACCGATACAGCATCTGCCCAATCGGCAGAACGAAAGAAACAATGAGAAACAGCACCAGAGGCAGGGTAAGAAACAGCGCCCGCATTTTCATGCGACGCGTCGTTCGTGCCAGCTTTTGCTTCAGAGGCACACCATCGGCGGCAATGAGCGGAGTCGTGCTGGTGACCTGCGGAGGAGCTGAAAGTGTTGCGTCGGTCATGCCGTTGCCCAAAGTTTCGACACTTGCGGTGCTTCAGGAGCCTGATGGTAGACGATCACAGGCTGAAAAATCACAAGTGTTGGTCCGGTAGATCCCCGTTGCAGTGTCTGGCACAGCGCCTGGGAATACGGGAGGAAGTGAAGGCGCGGAAACCTCGTTCCGCGCCTTCATCAGTCCGAAGACTTATTTTGCGAGCCAGGCGTTGAAACGCTCGTTCAACTGGTCTGCATTGTCGGCCCAGAACTCAAAATTGTTCTGAACAGCATTGGTCAGGTTGGCCGGATCAGTTGGCATCTGTGGACCCATGTCGATATCTTTGTTGTGGTACTTGCCCACAAGCGGTGCCGACGATTTGCGAGCAGGTCCGTAAGAAATGTAGGATGCCTGTTTGGCGAGCTGCTCTGTTTCGGTTGAGAACTTAAGGAAATCCAACGCGGCTTCCTTGTTTTTGGCACCTTTGGGAATGACCCAGAGGTCAAGGTCCCAAACGTGACCGTCCCAGACGATCTCAAACGGCTTGTCTTCGCCGGCTACTGCATTGAAAATACGACCGTTATAGGCAGTTGTCATTGCAACTTCGCCATCGGCAAGCATCTGTGGTGGCTGAGCACCGGCTTCCCACCAGACAACCTCTGACTTGATTGTGTCGAGCTTAGCGAAAGCACGATCAACACCTTCCGGCGTTGCCAGCACTCCGTAGACTTCCTGCGCAGGAACGCCATCAGCGATGAGAGCAAACTCAAGGTTCACTTTGGCGCCTTTGCGAAGGCCGCGTTTGCCGGGAAACTTCGCCAGGTCAAAGAAGTCGGCCATGGTCTTTGGTGCATCGCCGGTGATTTTTTCCTTGTCGTAGGCGTAGATCGTGGTCCAGACGATGTTTGCGACGGCGCAATCATAGAGTGTGCCCTGGATGAAGTCTTCGGTTGCAGGCGTACCATCAGCACCGGCTGGCAGGGTCGAATGGTCGATGGTTTCGAGCAGGCCTTCGTCGCAGGCACGAATGGCATCCGACAGTTCAACATCGACGATGTCCCATGTCACGTTGCCGGCTTCGACCTGAGCTTTGATTTCAGCGATACCACCGTTGTAGTCTTCCGACTTAATGTTGACGCCGGTCTTCGCAATGTAAGGCTTATGATAGGCCTCTACCTGGGACTTGGTGTAAGCACCACCCCAGGAAACGACCGTCAGATCACCAGCTGCCTGAGCCGCTACTGATCCAAATGCAATAGCAACACCAACGGCGGTGCTCGCAAGAAGTTTAGTGAGTTTCATTAGATATTCTCCCGTTTAGATATGATCTGGCAGCTGACCAGATCGGTTTGCTGGCGCGGCGGCACTGCCGCCCCTGCATGCGTTTAGCCGGCACCCTATGGGGCAAGCGGGTCGAGGGCTCTGCAGTCCTCCGACATCCAGCCGACTCTGACCGTCGCGCCTTCTTCCAGCGGGATGTTACCCGCATTGTTTGGCACCTTGACGATGAACTCGTCGTTTCCCGCGACCGACATCCGCGTGCGGATATGATCGCCAAGATAAATCAGTTCCTTGATTTCACCGGACAAAATGTTCGGCACAGAACCCTGTTCCGGTTCTATTTCAACCCGTTCAGGCCTCAAAGACAAGGTCGTGCGATCACCCGCCGCACCCACATTGATAGCATCGGCCGTAACCGTTCCTCCGCCGTCCAGATCCACCGTACAAACACCGTTTGATTTTTTTGAAACCTTGCCATGCAGTTTGTTGTTCTCGCCAATAAACTGGGCAACAAAGGAATTCTGCGGACGCTCATAGAGATCGTCCGGTGTCGACAGCTGCTGGATCACGCCATCTTCAAACACGGCTATTCGGTCGGACATGGTCAGCGCCTCAGCCTGATCATGTGTGACATAGACCACCGTCACGCCAAGGTTTTCGTGGATGTGCTTGATTTCGTACTGCATTTGCTCGCGCAATTGTTTGTCGAGCGCGCCCAGCGGTTCGTCCATCAATATCAGTTCGGGATCAAAAACCAGCGCCCGCGCAACAGCGACACGCTGCTGCTGACCGCCGGACAGCTGAGCCGGACGACGCCCCCCCATATCGGGCAGTTCCACCATTGCCAGCGCCCGGTTCACCTTTTCCTCTATCTCAGCACGCCCCATTTTTCGGACCTTGAGCGGAAATGCCAGGTTTTCGGCCACCGACATATGCGGAAACAAGGCATAGTTTTGGAACACCATGCCAATCCCGCGCTTGTTGGGCGGCACATTGTTGATGCTCTGCCCGCCAAGATAGATCTCGCCGTGGGTAGCGGGTTCAAAACCCGCAAGCATCATCAGAGAAGTGGTTTTTCCAGAGCCGGACGGCCCGAGCATGGTCAGGAACTCGCCCGCCGGAATGTCGAGATTCAAGTCCTTAACAACCAGAATCTCGCCATCGTAGCTCTTCTGAACATTTTCAAACCGAACATGGGCCTCATGGGCTGCATTGTTCGTTTGTTCGGCCGCCAAACTCATGCGGCGAGTACCATTTTTCGGATCAATCTGGCTCTCCCGTGCCTATTATCCCGGGCGCCTTCGCGCCTCGTTCTGGTCATATTATTTCCAGCGCGCAATGAACAATGGTTCAGATGCGACGTCAACCGCAGCAGGCAAGATATGTCGGCGCAACCCCACGTTTGGTGTGAACTGGAGCAAAATAGCCTGATTTGCAGGCAAAAAACTCAAAAAACAGTCACTCTTTGCGGTTTTCCGCATGAAAAATAAAACCCAGGAAGTTGAGCAATATCTGGGCGGCCAGGGTACTTGTGGAACCTGTATGGTCGTAGTCCGGAGCAACCTCGACAAGGTCGATGCCGACAATCGTGTTGCGCGCTGCCAGCGCCTGCAGGAATTCGAGCACCTCATAGTATAAGAATCCGCCGTGGCTCGGGGTGCCGGTGCCCGACGCAATCGACGGGTCAAAACCGTCAATATCGATCGTCACATAGACCCGCCCCGAAGGCACTCTTTCCGCCATTGCCAGCGCACCAATTTGACGAAACTGACGTACGGACCGGATGTCCGATCCGGCCGCACGGGCTGCGTCATACCCCTCCTTTGCCGTAGACGAAACGTTACGGATACCAAATTGAGAAAGACCGGTTACATAGGCTTTCTCCGAAGCGCGGCGCATGGGATTGCCGTGCCCGTTTCGGACGCCATGGCGCTCATCGACAAAGTCGAGATGGGCGTCCAGCTGCACAAGATGAAAAGGCTCTGCTTCGCTGAATGCATTGATGCAGGGGATGTTGACTGAATGATCGCCACCCAAAATGAGCGGAAGGGCTCCGGCGGCAAGAATTTTTCGCACACCATATTCAATGTTTGCGTGGCTCTTTGCCGTATCGGTGTGGATGATGTCGGCATCACCCAGATCGACGATCTTCACTGTGCCAGGAAGATAGGTCACATCGTCTTCATGGTCGTAGGCCCCGGCGTGACCGAATGAAAACAGCGTCGATGCGTCGCGGATGGCCCGCGGGCCAAAACGGGCACCAGCACGAAACTGCGTTCCCGCGTCAAACGGAGCACCGAGAATGGCGCAATCGGCCTCGATGGAATCCCAGTCCGAACAGATCTGGTTTTTGCCGAAGGTGGCGATACCCACAAAGGGCAGATTGAGACGGCCGCCTTCGTATCCGTGACTTGAGGGATCATCTGTCATGTGTTCTCGCTTGCTATCAGTTGTCGTCATTGTCGGCATCCTCGTCGCCATGGTGTTGGCGATGCAAGGCTTTGGTTCGATTTTCCTGTACAAGGTACCCGACGCACCTTAGGGAGACACGCAAAGCGATGCCTGGCGAGACAAACGCCACTGCGTGCTCGATTGGCGCGCCGGAATTGAATCATCGCCCTGTTGAAAGATCCGGAATGAATAATTTTGAAGGTGCCGTTCCTGCGCTCGTCCAGGCGTTGAATGATCGCGGCTACACCGAACTGACACCCGTGCAAAAAGCCGTTATTGCGACCGATCTGGTTGAAGCCGATGCCCTCGTTTCGGCCCAGACGGGGTCCGGAAAGACGGTCGCCTTCGGTCTCGCGATTGCTCCAACGCTGCTGGGTGGCTCCGCCAGACTGTCGGCAACCGAAAAACCAATTGCCCTGATCGTTGCGCCAACGCGTGAACTGGCGCTCCAGGTAAAGCGCGAACTTGACTGGCTCTACCGCGAGGCGGGAGCTGTGATCGCCTCCTGTGTCGGAGGAATGGACATTCGTGCCGAGCGCCGGGCGCTCGAGCGCGGCGCGCATATCGTCGTTGGAACGCCCGGCCGGCTCCGCGATCACATCATGCGCAAGTCGCTTGACCCATCACGACTGAAGGCTGTTGTGATGGATGAGGCCGACGAGATGCTTGATCTGGGCTTCAAGGAAGACCTTGAGTTCATCCTCGAACACACGCCGGAAGACCGTCGTACATTAATGTTTTCCGCAACCGTACCTCCGATGATCGGCAAACTGGCAAAACAATACCAGCGTGATGCTGTGCGCATCACGACATCCGGCGAGGCCCGGCAGCATGTCGATATTGAATACCGGGTGCTGGTTGCCTCGCCGAAGGAGCGCGAAAACGCCATCATCAATGTGTTGCGTTATTATGAGGCGAGAAATGCGCTCGTCTTCTGCAACACCCGCGCGACGGTCAATCATATGGTTGCCCGCTTCAACAATCGGGGCTTTTCAGTTGTCGCGCTTTCTGGCGAGCTGAGTCAAAGCGAACGCACCCATGCCCTGCAGGCCATGCGCGATGAACGGGCACGAGTCTGCATTGCAACCGATGTCGCCGCGCGCGGGATCGATCTGCCAAACCTCGAGCTTGTTGTTCACGCTGAGCTGCCCTCAAACCCCGAGACCCTGCTGCATCGAAGCGGCCGCACCGGGCGAGCCGGACGCAAAGGCGTGAGTGCGCTGATGGTCGACAACCGCAGTCGGAAAAAAGCAGAGCGGCTGCTTCGGTTTGCGAAGATCGATGCCGAGTGGGCATCTCCCCCATCCGCCGACGAGGTAAACCTGAAGGACGAAGAACGCATTCTCGCGGATCCAATTTTGACCGACCCCTTGCAGGAAGAAGAAGAAGCTTTTGTAGCCAGGCTTATGGATAACCATTCACCGGAGCAGTTGGCGACTGCATTCGTGCGTCTCAACCGGATGGGCAAGTCGGCACCGGAAGACCTGCAAAAAGTCTCTGTACAGACCCCGGAACCGGGCGCGCGCGAAGACCGCAGTGATCGCTTCAAAAAACGCATTGCCGGCGAAGGCAAAAATCATCGCGACGCGTTCGAAAAAAGTGTCTGGATCTCGCTTTCGGTCGGGCGCAAGCAAAATGCCGAACCTCGGTGGCTGATTCCGCTGCTTTGCAATGCAGGTGATATTACAAAGCGCGAGATAGGTTCGATCAAGATGCAGAACGAGGAAACATTCGTGCAGCTGAACGCAGACCATGGAGACGATTTCTTTGATGCCATAGGTCCCAACCAGACACTTGAAAAGAACATCACAGTAACGCGGCTGGAAGGTGTGCCAAAGTTCGGCAAGGAACCTCATTCAAAAGCGGGGTCCGCCAGAAAGACAGCCGACGCGAAATACGGCGACAAGAAGAAATGGTCTGGCAAAAAGCCGCCACAGGTCGCCAGACGAGACAACGAGGAATCAGGGAAAGCCAGGCGGAAATTTGGCCCAAAACCAGGCGATGCACCGGCAAAACGACCAAAGACCGGGTCGGATGAAGAAGCCGGTTCGCCCAAAAAAGACCGCTGGGCCAAGAAGAAAAACAAACCCTCATTTAAAGCCAGAAAAACCCGCAACGGCCCACCCAGTAAGACTGGCCCGGCCAAACCCAAAAAGGCGAAACGCAACCCCGACGCCTGACACCCGGTTGCGCTAAGGCCAGTTGCTCAACTTCACCACCCGACCAACTGTTCGCCAAAGCTCCAGGCAGTCTGGACCTGGCAGGAAGTTATTGCCACCCGGCGTCTGGACGCCGGACGCCGTCATGGAAGAGGAATGAATTCATCTCTGTCGTCGGGCGGCAGTTGAAACCGGCCGTGTTCCCAATCACCCGCCGCCCATGCTTCCTTTGCCGCATCAATTTTTTCCTGTGACGAAGCGACGAAATTCCACCAGATATAACGGGGTCCATTCAGTGTTTCGCCGCCCAGCAGCATAAGCCGCGCGCCTGCTGGCCCCGCCTTGATTGTGATTGCATCACCCGGGCGAAACACCATCATCTGACCGGCGTCAAAAACATCCCCCGCCACTTCAACGGAACCCTGGGTAACGTACAGACCGCGGTCTTCGTGATTTTCGGGCATCGGCAGAGACGCACCTGCATCGATGATCGCGTCAGCATAAAACATGTCGGTGAATGTCTTTGTCGGCGCCCGCTCTCCCCAGGCGTTGCCAACGATGAGACGGACCTGCTTACCTTCACCCTCGATGAAAGGAAGTTCGTTTTTTCCGTGGTGTTCGAAACCGGCATCGGACTCTTCCGCTTTCTCAGGAAGCGCCACCCATGTTTGAATGCCGAAAAGGTTGCTTGGCGACCGGCGCGTCTCTTCGCTTGTCCTCTCGGAGTGCGTAACTCCATTTCCCGCAATCATCCAGTTGACCTCACCGGGATAGATCATTTGATTGGTTCCAAGAGAATCGCGGTGCTGAAACTCGCCTTTGTAAAGATAGGTGACGGTCGCGAGACCAATATGGGGATGCGGGCGAACGTCGATCCCCTGCCCTGTGATGAACTCCGCCGGACCCATCTGATCGAAGAAAACGAACGGCCCCACCATCTGACGTCTGGGTGAAGGAAGCGCTCTTCGAACTTCGAAACCACCGATGTCGCGGGCACGCGGTATGATCAGCGTCTCGATCGACGCCGGGGATCCGGCATCGGGGAATTGAGGATCCAGGATTGGGTTCCAGCTCATGCATCCTCCATTTCAATCCGGTTTCGCGACACAGATCCATTCGGTTACCGCCAGTGCAAATCTAGCTGGGTGAAACCATGTATGGCAATTGGTCAGAAGTCTTTCTGAGGATCGGGCTGAGAAACGGGGAGCCGGGAGCATGCATTGTAATCTCCTCGGCGAACTTGTTCTACTGGATGATCCAGTGAGACCTTCGTAGTTTCCAGCCTCGGGCCTTGCGGCTGATCTCGG
>CALIOE010000052.1 GCA_938044775.1 uncultured Rhizobiaceae group bacterium | reverse complement strand
GGGGACTGACACTTTCAAGCCGAAAGCCATATCCTGGGTGCTTGCGGGCGGCATTTTTGCCGCCGTCGTCGGTCCGGCCACTGCAACATATTTTATGGACTGGTTTGCACCGGTGCCGTTCGCGGGTGCTTTTTTTGCCGGAACATTTCTGCTGATGGCCGGCATGTTTGCGCTGTCGTTTCTGAATTTCGAAAAGCCCCCCACAAAAGCTGAGCGCCAGACAGCCGGTTCAGGCCGTCCCCTGAGCGAAATAATGCGCCAGCCGCGCTTCTTGATATCGGTGCTTTGTGCTGTGAGCTCCTATTCGCTGATGTCCTTCGTGATGACCGGCGCACCTCTTGCAATGCAAATCTGCGGATTTTCGCCCGATCAATCGACCTTCGGCATTTCACTGCACGTGATGGCAATGTTCGGCCCCAGTTTCTTCACCGGCAACCTGATTGCGAGATTCGGTAAGGAGCGCATCGTTGCTGCGGGCATGGCGCTCCTTGCTGCCTGCGCAGTCGTTGGGCTCATGGGTATTGCTCTGAGCAATTTCTATGTCGCGCTAATTCTGCTCGGCATTGGCTGGAACTTCGGTTTCATCGGTGCGACAGCCATGCTGACCGATTGCTACCGCCCGGAAGAGAAGGCAAAGGCGCAGGGCGCCAATGACGTGGTCTTGTTTTCAATGGTTGCGTTTGGCTCTTTCATGTCGGGCCAAACCCTGAACGCCTTTGGTTGGGATGCGCTTAACTACGTTGTGTTCCCTGTCACCACGCTTTGCCTCATAGCGCTGACCTGGCTGGTTCTGTCGTCCAGGCCGTCTGCTGCCTGAAACTGACTGGTGAACGCCTTATAGCTGGCGAAAGACGGGTGTTATCCGCCAAACGGGTTGATGACACGACCGGCCGCACCAAGCACCTGGCCGAGGAAGGTCAGTTCACGACCGCCGGTTGGTGTAACCCGCCCGATGAAATCGAAGACTTTGCCTTCCTTGAGGCCGTAATTGGCGATTTGGCTGACGGTCTCTTCTTCGTTGAAGTAAACGGCAAGAACCCGCTGATCGATAATATTTGATGACATGAAAGCGACCGGCCGGGTCTTTTTCTGGCTGATGTAATAGAAAGTTTCTCGGCCTTCAGGGGTCTTCTGCGTCGTTGAGGGGGTTCCCAGCGACAATAGAACCTGCTCGCGGGATGAACCTTCCGGGACAAGCGCAAGGGTCTCTTCGTTCAATTGGTAACCATGGGTGAGCGTTTGTTGCATAGAATTGCAGCTCGACAGAACAGTAGCCGCAGCCAGTGCCGCTACCAATGCTGGAACCCTGACAAGTCTTGCCGAAAAAAGTGCGCTGGTCATTTGTCTAAACCCCGTGCCTGCGATTGGCTCTGTTTTTCCGGGCATTTCAGCCCTATATCGTCCCAACCTTACCCATAAACGGTTCTGCATATATGTTCCAAGCCCTGTTAGGCCGAAAAACGGTGCATCGCCATGGACAATTTCTTTATGGCGCGGTTGTGGCGCGCGCCCGCAATCCGGTATTTTATACCAGTTTTGGCGTGCCGGACACGTTTGACGGCCGCTTCGAAATGCTGGTGATCCACAACTACCTCGTCGCTCGGCGGCTAAAACGGGGCGACAGGTTTGCCCGCGATGTTTCGCAATCCGTATTCGATCTCTTTTTGAACGACATGGACAGTGCTCTTCGCGAGGCCGCTGTTGGGGACGTTACCGTGCCAAAAAGAATCGCAAAAATGACCAGGGTCTTTTACGGTCGCACAGGCGCGTTCGATGCAGCATTTGATGTCGAAAATGTCAGGCCTGAACTTTCCGCGGTAATAAGTCGAAACCTGTTTCCCGAACATGAAAATGCTCATGCTTCCGATCTGCTGGCCGGCTACATGATGGATAATGAGGCAAGCTTGGAAAGCAGGGAGATCAACCACATTCTTGAAGCCAGTGATGTGTTTGTCCCGTTATCAGCAGCTCTCGAGAATCCGGAGGGACAGTGATGAATGAGAATGGAGAAGTGGCCCCCTTTTCGGTGCCGGTGAATGTGCGCCGCTTGCCACGCAAAGGAGTGAGTCAGGCTTACTCTGCCACAGATGAAGTGGCGCTGGCGCTCGCACGACGTTTTGAGCTGATCGAAGTCGCGCGTTTTGAGTGCGAAGCTATTGTTACTCCCTGGAAGAAAGACGGAATAAAGATTGTCGGCTCAGTGAAGGCAGCCGTCGTCCAGCCTTGTGCTGTCAGTGCTGATCCGCTGGAGGCCACCGTGTGGGAAGAAATCGACGCCATCTATGTGCCGGAAGGTTCCCGATTGGCGCGGCCAAAGATGAATGAAGAAGGTGAAATCGTTCTGGACCCGGAAGGGGACGATCTGCCGGAGACATTTGCCGGTGACGTGCTCGATCTTGCCGATGTCTGGCTCGAATTCTTTGCGTTGGGTCTCGACCCGTTTGCACGGCTCGAGGGGGCCTCTTTAGCGGGCAGCGACGCGGACGCAGGCGACCCGGAAGATGCCGGGAATTCGCCGTTTGCCGCTTTGGCTCAGCTCAAAAAGCACTGAATGGTGCAGATGCGCCCCTCGCATTGGTCGTCCGGCTTGTGTAAAGACGCGCATGAGGCGCCGTTTATGCTAATGGATTCGCGAAAGGAATCTGTTTCAGTTTGCGGTGTGAAAGACCTGTGAGGCCCCTTTTTCTGATCCATGGCTGATACCATCACCATTTCGCTGGATGTAATGGGCGGCGACCATGGCCCCGCCGTCGTGCTGGCTGGCGCCGAGTTGTCCCACAAACGTTACCCCGAAATTCGCTATGTGTTGCACGGCGAAGAAGCCGCCGTTTTGCCGGAGCTCGAGAAGCATCCACGGGTCAAGGCGGCCTCTACATTTGTTCCCTGCGATGTTTCGATCACCATGGATGACAAGCCAAGTCAGGCGCTGAGGCGCGGCAGGCGTGTTTCCGGAATGTGGAAGGCACTTGATTCGGTGAAGGCCGGTGAGGCCGATGTCATGGTTTCCGCGGGCAACACCGGTGCCCTCATGGCCATGTCAAAGTTCTGCCTGCGCATGATGGATGGTGTCGACCGCCCGGCGCTGGCGGCTGTATGGCCCCATGTCAGGGGCGAGGGCATCGTGCTGGACGTAGGGGCCAGCATTGGAGCCGACAGTGAACAACTCGTGGACTACGCGCTCATGGGCAGCGCCATGTCACGGGCATTGTTTGATCTCGAACGTCCTAAAGTGGCCTTGCTCAACATTGGGGTTGAGGAAGTTAAGGGGCTGGAGGAGATTCGTGTCGCCGCAGATCGATTGAAGGAGATCGATCTCCCTGGATTCAACTATATCGGCTTTGTCGAAGGCAGTGATCTGGGGCTCGGGACAGCTGATGTCGTGGTCACTGAAGGTTTCACCGGCAACATCGCGCTGAAGAGCGCCGAGGGGACGGCCAAGCAGGTCGGGCAATATCTGCGCGATGCAATGTCTCGCACCCTCATGGCCCGACTCGGGTACTTTTTTGCCAAAGGCGCTTTTGCCAGACTGCGCGACAAGATGGACCCGAGAAGGTCGAACGGTGCTGTGTTTCTTGGTCTCAACGGCATTGTGATAAAAAGCCATGGAGGTACCGACGCGGATGGGTTTGCCAGCGCGATTGATGTGGGCCACAACATGGTGCGTAATTCGTTGCAAAAGAAAATCGCGGCAGATCTGGCGCGCGCGCGCCCGGAACTCGGGGCCGATGCTTACGAGGAAACAGGAGAAACCTCATGATCCGGTCTGTCATTTTGGGATCAGGCTCTGCCAAGCCGCGAAATGTTTTGACCAACGACGAACTGGCAAAGCGCGTCGATACTTCTGACGAGTGGATTAAGCAGCGGACCGGCATCGAGCAGCGCTACATTGCTGAGGAAGACGAGACGACCGCGAGTCTTGGCGAGGCTGCTGCCCGTGCAGCACTGGCCGATGCAGGCGTAAGTGTCGATGACCTCGACATGATTATGCTGGCGACGTCGACGCCCAACAATACGTTTCCAGCCACTGCGGTTGATATCCAGCACCGTCTGGGCATGAAGCACGGTGCGGCGTTTGACATGCAGGCGGTCTGCTCCGGCTTTGTTTTCGCGGTGACCACGGCGGATACATACATCAAGGCGGGGCAGGCGAAACGGATACTGGTCATTGGAGCCGAAACGTTTTCCCGCATTCTCGATTGGGAAGACCGCACCACATGCGTCCTCTTTGGCGATGGGGCCGGCGCAGTGGTGATAGAAGCTCAGGAAGGTGTGGGCCTTTCAAATGATCGGGGAATCCTGACGAGCCATCTGCGCTCCGACGGGTCTCATAAGGCCAAACTTTATGTGGATGGCGGCCCCTCCACAACGCAGACAGTAGGCCATTTGCGGATGCAGGGACGGGAAGTCTTCAAACATGCCGTCGCAATGATCACCGACGTGATTGAGGATGCTTTTTCGGCAACCGGGCTGACCGCGGATGACATTGACTGGTTCATTCCCCATCAGGCCAACCGCCGCATTATCGATGCTTCTGCCAGGAAGCTGAACATTGCACCCGAAAAGGTCGTGATGACGGTCCATAAGCACGGCAACACCTCGGCCGCATCCATTCCATTGGCCATTCAGACCGCGCGCGACGACGGGCGTCTCAAGCAAGGCGATCTCGTTCTGCTCGAAGCAATGGGCGGAGGCTTTACCTGGGGAGCCGTTCTGGTGCGCTGGTAGCGTTGTCTTGGATATTTCCGCAACGTCAAATTGTTGATTTAGCCCAATTGACCCAAGGCCTTAACCCCATTAGCTTTGTCTACAATCGCGACTAGAGGGGTCGTGGCTGGCTTTCAGATGGCGATACATCTGCGACATTGGGGAATATTGATGTCAAAAACTCTGACACGGGCAGACCTGTGCGAGGCAGTCTACCAAAAAGTAGGTCTTTCCCGTTCCGAATCTGCTCAATTAGTCGAATCGGTTATTGAAGAAGTGTGTCAGGCAGCGGTCCGTGGAGAGACCATCAAGCTGTCGTCTTTCGGTACTTTTTCAATTCGTTCAAAGAATGAGCGAATTGGCCGGAACCCGAAAACCGGAGAGGAAGTGCCCATAACGCCGCGACGTGTGATGGTTTTCAAGCCGTCCAACATTCTCAAAGGCAAGGTCATAGAAAACAACCGCAAGCGCAATGGTGGGTGACGGCAGGCCCAATTTGCCGTATTATGAGGCAGTTGCAACGAGCCGTTGAGTCGTGACATTGCCCAAAAGCCCCGACGCCTTCCGAACGATTTCCGAGGTCGCCCAGGAACTCGACCTGCCGCAACACGTGTTGCGGTTCTGGGAAACCCGTTTCAAACAGATCAAGCCGATGAAGCGCGGAGGAGGGCGTCGCTACTATCGTCCTGAGGACGTCTCATTGCTCAAAGGAATTCGGCATTTGCTGTATTCCGAGGGCTACACGATCAAGGGCGTCCAGCGAATCCTGAAAGAGCAGGGAAATCGCTTTGTGGCGGCGGTTGCCAACGGCGAAGTCACGCTTTCTGTTGAAGCAGAAGAGGGTGAAAAACAGGCTGTGCCTGTCTCCGAGCTCACCAAAGCCCCGCGCCGAGAGGCCGCCGACGGCGACGATCTCGGTAAATTGCAGGCCGCACTCACGGAAATGCTGGAGTGCAAGCGGCTGCTCGATCAGGTCAGATAGGATCTCTTACGGGCCGATTGCCGTTGCACTCAGGTCTTAATGATTTATCCGGTCAATTGACACACGAGTGTTATGTGCCGACGATACCACCCAGCGGAATGATCGCCCCGATGATCCGTACATTTTCAATCCCTGGGAGGAGATATCAATGAACGTTCGCAATCTTTTGCTGGCCGGTACCATAGCGGCCACGTCGGTTTGGAGCAGCGCTGCAAGTGCCGCAACCGAGATTCAATGGTGGCATGCATTTACCGGACGTCTGGGTGAATTGCTGGCCGAACAGGTGGATAAATTCAACGCATCCCAATCGGATTTCAAGATAGTCGCATCGCACAAGGGCAACTATTCGGAAACCCTGAATGCTGGTATTGCCGCTTTCCGTGCTGGTGAGCAGCCGCATATTCTTATGGTTTTCGAAGTCGGCACCGCGACCATGATGGGCGCAAAGGGAGCCATCAAGCCGGTCTACGAAGTGATGGCCGAATCCGGCGCGGAGTTCAATCCGGACGGATATCTCGGTCCGGTAAAGGGCTACTACACGACGACAGAAGGCAAGATGCTTTCGCTGCCGTACAATTCGTCCACCCCCGTTCTTTATGTGAACAAAGATCTGGTAAAAAAGGCCGGTCTTGATCCGGCCATGGATCTTTCCACCTGGGACAAGGTTGGCGAAGCCGTTACCAAGATCAAGGAATCCGGTGTTTCCTGCCCCATGACCACGGCCTGGCAGAGCTGGGTGCATTTGGAAAACATGTCAGCCTGGCAGGACGATCCGTTTGCAACGAAGGAAAACGGGTTTGCGGCACTCGATACCGAGTTGTCGATTAACGGTCCACAGCAGGTCAAACACATTCAGATGTTGGGTGACTGGGCCAAGGACGGTAAATTCATCTATGCGGGACGCCGTAACGAAGGCGGCGCAAACTTCCGTGCCGGAGAATGTGCGTTCTTTACCGAGTCTTCCGCAGGCTATGCAGGCGTGAAGAAAGAGGCACAGTTTGAGTTTGAAATTCGCCCGCTGCCCTATCACGCAGGCGATGATGGCGCTCCCCAGAACACGATCATTGGTGGATCTTCATTGTGGGTTCTGTCGGGTCACGAGAGCGAGGAATACAAGGGCGTTGGCCAGTTCCTGTCGTTCCTTTCGTCTTCCGGTATTCAGGCCAAGTGGCATCAGGATACAGGCTATCTTCCAATCACGACGGCCGCTTATGAGCAAACCAAAGCCGAAGGGTTCTACGAGAAAAACCCGGGCACCGATATCGCCATCAACCAGATGACGGGCAAGGCTCCGACGCCCAATTCGAAAGGGCTTCGTCTGGGAAGTTTCGATCAGATACGCACGCTGATCGATGAAGAACTCGAGGCGGTTTGGTCAGGCAACAAGACCGCCCAGGCTGCGCTGGACAGCGCAGTTGAGCGCGGAAACAAACTGCTGCGCCGCTTCGAAGCGGCCAACAAGTAGTCCTGAAGCCGGACAATGCGGACGGGTGGTCTTTTGACTGCCCGTCCGGTCCGGACGTTTGCTCTTGGAAAAGCGCGTAACCTTCAAAGGCGTCGGACTGCCGCTGCTGCTGGTCTTGCCGCAGGTTGTCGTCACGGCCGTATTCTTCTTCTGGCCGGCTGGCCAGGCGATCTATCAATCCGTGTTTATTCCGGATCCCTTTGGCCTGAAATCACAATTTGTCGGCTTGGGAAACTTCGAGTTCCTGTTCACCGATCCCTATTATCTCGCCTCATTCAAAACGACCGCCATCTTTTCATTTCTTGTCACACTGGTCTCCATGTCGGTGGCACTTTGGCTTGCTGTCATGGCCGACCGCATCATCAAGGGTTCCGGAACCTACAGAACGCTCCTGGTCTGGCCTTATGCGGTGGCTCCGGCAGTCGCAGGCGTTTTGTGGCTGTTCATGTTTAACCAGAATGTCGGGTTGGTGAGCTGGTACCTCG
>CALIOE010000051.1 GCA_938044775.1 uncultured Rhizobiaceae group bacterium | reverse complement strand
CCCTCACCGACACGCGTGGTGTAAGCCTTTGTGATGCCCAGAACAAAGTTCAGCGACCCTGGCCCGAGACCCGATCCTGCAGAAGCTTGCCCCGCAACTGTGTTGGATGAGGTGACAAATGGATAAGTCCCGTGATCGATATCCAGCAAAGTTCCCTGCGCACCCTCGAAAAGAATGCGTTTTCCGGCGCGACGGCTGTCATCGAGAAGCTTCCAGACGGTCGACCGATACGGCAGAATCTCGTCGGCCACCGAGCGCAATTCTTCAAAGATTGTGTCCGTCTCGATTTCCTCGCGTCCAAACCCGCGTAGCAGCGCATTATGGTGGGCCAACAATCGATCGATCTTGTCTCGCAGCGATCCGAGATTTGCCAGATCCATAACCCGGATGGCGCGCCGCCCCACTTTGTCTTCGTATGCGGGGCCGATGCCACGACGCGTTGTCCCAATCTTGGTGCCAGAGCTGGCCGCATCCTCGCGCAAACCATCGAGTTCCCGGTGCAGCGACAGGATCAATGTAGCGTTGTCGGCAATCCGCAGGTTGTCCGGTGAAATGGTAACCCCCTGTTCTCCAAGGCGGGCTATTTCAGCAACCAGAGCATGAGGGTCAATGACCACGCCATTTCCGATCACGCCCAACTTGCCCGGGCGGACAACACCGGATGGCAGAAGGCTGAGTTTGTAGCTGACACCATCAATCACCAGCGTGTGTCCGGCATTGTGTCCACCCTGAAAGCGAACCACGAGATCGGCACGCTCAGATAGCCAGTCTACAATCTTTCCCTTGCCTTCATCGCCCCATTGAGACCCGACAACAACCACATTGGCCATAGCGTCAACCTATCAAACCCTTCACTACACTGTCGTTTCCGTCACCCGGGCCGACAGGTCAAGAGGCAAGCATTGTTATGCAGTCCGGATTTCCCGGCGCAGCCTGCGATCGCGCCTTGTGGCATTGCCACCCAGCGATTAGTCTCCGCCCGATTTGAGATCGTCGGGCGACACATGTTCAATATATCGCAACGCGATCCCTACCTGCTACTGGTTGCCACAGCACTGTTTTGGGCCGGCAATGCGATTGCGGGGAAATATGCCGTCGGGCACGTTTCGCCCTTTATGCTCACAGCCTTGCGTTGGGTTGTAGCGACCGCCATCCTGCTGCCGATGGCACTACCGTACCTGAAACGGGACGCAGCCATCATCCGCAAACACTGGCTGTTTCTTTTGCTCATGGGTGGCGTCGGCTATTCTGTCTTCAACTTCTTTTTGTATACGGCGCTGAAGCACACAACCGCGATCAATGTGGCGATCGAGCAGTCCGCTATGCCGCTGTTCATCTTCATCGCCAATTTTCTCATCTACCGCGCCCGGATCTCACCTCTGCAGGCACTCGGCTATTCGCTGACGGTGGCGGGAGTTGTCATAACGGCGACCTACGGTGACCCGTTGGCGCTGATTGCATCGGGATCACTTGGCGAGCTCAATCGCGGAGACGTCTACATGCTCGCCGCTTCGCTGATTTACGGCTGTTACTCGGTGGGATTGAGAGCCAAACCAGAAATGCATGGAGTCTCGTTCTTTGCATGCATGGTTGTCGGGGCGCTTCTGTTTGCTGCGCCCGGTGCTGTTTTTGAAGCCGCGATCGCCGAGTCCATTTTTCCGGTGACCCGGCAGGGTTGGCTCGTGGTGATCTATGCCGGGGTTTTCCCATCCCTTCTGTCACAGTTCTTTTTCATGCGCGGCGTAGAAGTGCTCGGCGCCAACTCTGCAGGGTTGTTTATCAACCTTGTCCCTGTATTTGCCGCTGTCATGGCGGTTGTATTGCTCGGCGAGGACTTCCGCGCCTATCACGGGCTGGCATTTTTCCTCGTCGTGGGCGGCGTTCTCATCGCCCAGCGAAAAACCAAAGCCTAGAGATCGAATTCGAGCGCTTTTGCAGAATCAATGTCGGCCATGGCCGTCAACCGCCCGAGAAACTCGGCTGGAATCGGTGCGTCGAGTTCAACAAGCGCAATCGCAGCTCCGCCCTGCTTGTCTCTTCCCAGGTTGAAATTTGCAATGTTGATGTCCGCCTCTCCGAACATTGTCCCGATTCTCCCAATAATTCCCGGCACGTCGCTGTTTGTTGTGTAGAGCATGTGTGGGGTGGCTTCCGCCTCCATGTTAATTCCTTTGATCTGAATAAAGCGCGGCTTGCCGTCTGAAAAAACAGTTCCGGCGATTGAACGGCTGTAGAGCTCGGTGACCACATTGAGTTGGATGTAACCGTCAAACACGCCGGATTTTTCGCGCGTCATTTCCATCACCTTGATTCCGCGCTCCGCCGCGATCACCGGCGCCGAAACCATGTTCACGTCAGACATTTGCGGCCTCATAATGCCCGCCAGGATAGCACTGGTCAGTGCCTTGGTATTCATCTGCGCCACATGGCCGTCATAGAGAACTTCGACCTGGGTGATGGGAGAATCCGTGACCTGTCCGACAAAACTACCAAGCGCCTCCGAGAGCTTCACAAACGGAATGAGACGCGGCGCCTCTTCAGCGGTGATCGACGGCATATTGATAGCGTTTTGAACCGCACCCCGGGTCAGATAGGCGGACATCTGCTCAGCCACCTGCAGCGCTACATTTTCCTGCGCCTCGGTCGTGGCGGCACCCAGATGCGGCGTGCAAACGACATTTGGCAGTCCAAACAGGGGACTCTCGTTGGCTGGCTCAACCTCAAACACATCAAACCCGGCACCGGCGACCTTTCCCGATTTCAGAGCTTCTGCAAGGGCAGCCTCAACCACCAGGCCGCCACGCGCACAGTTTACGATGCGCACCCCATCCTTCATTTTTGCGATCGCCGCAGCATCAATGATGTTGCGGGTTTTGTCGGTCAATGGCGTGTGCAGTGTGATGAAATCAGCCCGGGCCAGAAGATCACTCATTTCGACTTTTTCAACGCCCATCTCTTTGGCACGTTCTTCACTCAAGAAAGGGTCGAAAGCGACGACTCGCATTTTCATGCCGCGAGCGCGATCGGCGACAATCGAGCCAATGTTACCCGCACCAATCAGACCAAGGGTTTTACCGGTTAGTTCCACACCCATAAAACGGGATTTTTCCCATTTTCCTGCCTGTGTGGAGGCATCGGCTGCCGGAATTTGCCGGGCGACCGCCATCATCAGGGACAGGGCGTGTTCCGCTGTCGTGATCGAGTTGCCAAAGGGCGTGTTCATCACAATAATGCCGCGGCGAGAAGCGGCTTTGAGGTCCACATTGTCAACCCCGATACCGGCGCGGCCAATCACTTTGAGATTTGTCGCGGACTCAATCAATTTTTCAGTCGCCTTCGTGGCGGAGCGAATTGCCAGACCGTCATACTGATCAATAACCGCAAGCAGGGCGTCCTTGTCTTTGCCGAGTTCGGGCTGAAAATCCACGTCGCAGCCATTGTCGGTAAATATCTGAACGGCAGTTGGCGAAAGAGCATCCGACACAAGGACGCGTGGTTTTGTATTTGTCATCGTATGTTCCTTTTTCGATCAGGCTGACTTGGCGGTAGCAAAAGCCCAGTCGAGCCAGGCTGTCAGCGCCTCAAGGTCGGACGCTTCAATGGTCGCGCCTGTCCAGATGCGGAGCCCCGGAGGAGCGTCGCGGTAACCGCCGATGTCATAGGCAACGCCTGCATCATCGAGGAGTGAAGTCATCTGTTTGACGAAAGCACTTTGAGCGTTGGAATCCATGGCTGCCACATCAGGATCAACGAGCTTGAGACAGACAGAAGTATTCGAGCGCGTTTCAGGAACCTCGGCCAGAAAGTCGACCCAGGATGTGCCGGCAACCCAGGCGTCCAGAACAGCGAAATTACGGTTGGCACGGTCCATCAGGCCGGACAATCCGCCCAACGACGAAGCCCAATCCAGCGCGTCGATATAGTCTTCAACGCACAGCATGGATGGTGTATTGATTGTCGCGCCGGTAAATATTCCCTCAATCAATTTGCCGCCCTTGGTAAGACGGAAGATCTTGGGAAGTGGCCAGGCGGGCGTGTAGGTCTCCAGCCGTTCAACAGCACGGGGGCTCAGGATCAGAATTCCGTGTGCCGCTTCACCACCCAGCACTTTCTGCCAGGAAAAAGTCACCACATCGAGCTTTTCGAACGGAAGATCCTGGGCGAATGCTGCGGAAGTGGCGTCGCACAGCGTGAGTCCTGCCCTGTCAACCGGTATTGCATCCCCATTTGGCATGCGCACACCTGATGTCGTGCCATTCCAGGTGAAAACGACATCGCTGTCGTAGTCGATTGCGCTCATATCAGGCAAATGGCCATAGTCCGCACTCAGAACAGTCGAATCCTCCAACTTCAACTGCTTGACAACATCAGATACCCAGCCGGCTCCAAAGCTCTCCCAGGCCACCATCGTGCTTGGTCGGGCACCAAGAAGCGACCACATGGCCATCTCAAAAGCGCCTGTATCGGAAGCCGGAACGATGCCAATGCGATAGTCGTCCGGGACACCAAGAACGGTGCGCGTCTTGTCGATGGCTTCTTTTAGTTTTGCCTTGCCAGGCGCCGCGCGATGCGAACGACCCAAAGCTGCATTCTTTAAAGAGGAGAGTTCCCAGCCGGGGCGCTTGGCGCAGGGGCCTGAGGAAAAACGGGGATTGAGCGGACGCACCTGTGGCGTCGCCTCGGTAGTTCTTGTTGTCATGTTCTATCCTTCCAGATAGCAAGCCTCTCGTTGGGGAGAGGTGTCCCACCGCGGGGAATATGAAAGCGCGTGCGACGCGTCAAGCGCAAATGACGGAAATAGCAAAGAAACCGTTGCTGAACCCTGGGGGCTCCTTAACCAAAAAGGGCCAGTGCATTTGCACCGGCCCATGAATTTTCAAACTTGGAATTTTTAAACCTGGAATTCTCAAAGATGAGCGCCTACCAGATTTCGTAGCGCAGGCCGACCCGAATCTCATGCATGTCCGTACTATCGGCCGTGATGTTACTGGGGAGACCAGGGTTTGCCGACGCCTGCGCAATGTCAGTCTCGCCGAAATATGTGTAACGATATCCAACATCTATCTTGGCATTTTCAGTCAGATCGTAGGAAACACCAAGCATGAGGTTTGCAGCAAGCGCGAAGTCATTGTCCGTTGCGTAGACGTTCGTTGCCAGGAGTGATGTACCTGCGCCTGCACCGCCACAATCAGCTGCAACTACCCCCGTGCAGAACTCACTCGCGGTAAATCCGTTCCATGACAGGTAGGCAAGCCCGACACCTGCACCGACATAGGGTGTGAAACCCGTCGAGTTTTTCAGATCCAGATAGCCGTTCAGCATGAACGACGACGCAGTGACGTCAGAGGTGGTCTCGCTAAAGCAATTGCCGGTCACGGCCGCACAAGGCGCACTGCCGCTTCGACCTCTGCCGGAAAGCTCGTCAAAATAGTTTAGTCCGACTTCGATGCGGATCGCATCACTCGCCTGGTAGCCGGCTCCCAAGGTCGCCGTGATGGGTTGGCCCAACTCCGATGTGCCGGAAAAGATGTTTGATTCAAACTCAGCATTGCTGATCCCTGAGCCAATGTCGCCGCGGATATACCATCCGGTGCCAAATTCAACCTCTGTTGAGACGACTTCTTCTTCCAACAAGTCAGTTGCGAAGGCCGATGCCGCGCTGGAGGCTGCAATTGCAGTAGCAGCTGCCAAGGAGACCAGTATTTTATGAGAGCGTTTCATGACGCAAGACTTCCCCATACCCTGATATTAGAAACCCTGGTCAACTCATAACAACGGCACCGGGTCGTGAAGGAACGGAGCCCGGACGAGTGTTCCGGGCTCCGAGTGTTTTAGTTAAAGTGGTAGCGAATACCGGCTTTGAAGATGTGCTCTTCGAAACCCTTGTCGTAGCCCTGGGTTCCGACACCGCCGGATGCAGCGGACCATGCGAACATTTCGCCGCCTTCAATGTTGTTGTAGGTGTAACCAAAGTCGAGCTTCGCGTTTTGCGTGATGTCGTATGCAAAACCGGCATGCAGTGCCCAGGCAAAGCGCCAGCTGGACTCTCCCTCATGCTGGGTTACCAGCGGGTTGGTCACATCGTAAGGCGCGGGACACGGAGCCGGCGTACAGGTGTCTGCGTTCTCATAGCGGTCGTAGCTGATGTAAGCGCCACCAATACCGGCACCAAGATAAGGTGTGAACCCATTATACATGCCGATGTCGTAGTAGGCGTTCGCCATGACCTGGAAGTTTGTGTAAGAAGTTTGCTCAACCGACGCACAGTCGAACGCCGGGTTGCCAATGAGACCGGCACAGTCGCCGCCAATCGCCCCGCCACCCGTTGTTCCGGAGTAGCTGCTGGAAAAATTGTATGTGCCCGTCAAATCAGCACGAAGGTTGTTGGTGAACTGGTAGCCGATACCAACGCCAAGCCCATAGCCGTTTTCAATGTCGTTGCTATCGAAAGTCAGCTGTCCTGGTCCGGCAGGAATACCATACATAGGCCGATCACCATCACGCACGGAGTAACTGATGTCGCCGCGCAGATACCAGCCGCGCTTGTCGGCTATATCAATTTCTGGCGCTTCAATAATGGGAGGCTCGGACAGAATATCCGCCGCCTGTACGATCTGCGGTGTGATAACGCCGGCAGCAATGATTGCGGCCGACAGTATTTTGGTCAGTTTATTCGGGCTGCCCATAGCAACGTCCTTCCTCGACTTACTCCAAACGTCTGCCCGGAGTGGCACTAAATTCTCGAGAAATTTCGCGTAAATAGGTTAAAGGTGGATTAACCGTGCTTCTTAAGGTTGATTTTTAGTGTTAATCGATAGCTTACAAAGCACTGAGCCGATTAACGGACCGGTTTAACTGGCTGACAAAATGATGTCATCACCCTCGGTTCTGGCAGACAAAGTCAAACCCGTTTCGCGCGCCAGTAGGATTGTGTAGTAGGGCTGAACCTGGTGTGCGGTGATATCACCTTCGACAATACCGTTGAGCATATCGACAAAGTCAGACGGCACCCTCGCCTTGGGACCGGTACAACGAATTCCAAACGTTACTGAATCGCCTTCCCCCTCGATCGCCACGGCCATTGTTCCGCCGCGCGGAATTGCTCCCAGAGAAAGCAATACGAGATTGAGCAGCAGTTTGGCTCTGTTCTTTGGAACCAGGGAGCGAATTCCCTGCCAGGTCATATCCGCCTTTTCGCTTTCCATGTAGCCACGAACGACCTCCTCGGCATCACCGGTATCAATGGAGGCGCCGGCAGAGCCCGAGGCGCCAAAGGCCAGACGGGAGAACTTGAGCTTCGCTGACGCAGATTTGGCGCTTCTCTTAATAAGGTCCATGGCAAAGGCCTGCATTTCCTCGCCTTGCTCTTCATCAAGGACTTCCAGGCCATTGGCCATCGCGCCGACCGGAGAAATGATGTCGTGGCAAACACGGCTCGCCAGCAATGCGGCGAGATCAAGCGAAGACAGATTTGGCAGTTCTGGCATGGAGCACCTCGGTGAAAGACGGTCGGACGTTCGCGAATCGCGATCAAGAAAGATTAGTGCCTCGATACACAACGGTTAAAATCATGCCAAGCGCAACCATTTGTTTACCCAATCTCAAACCTTTTCACTCAAATTGTAGACAATCGTGCAGTTGCCCCAATTGCATTTCACGATCCACAAAAGCGGTGTCCCCGCTCCGTCTGTATTGCGTCCACACGTGGAGAATCCGATGAAAATCTCAAAAATGTTCCGAAATATTCCCCTTTACTACCCCGCAAAACAATTGCGTGCGGCCGCCCTTGGTATCGGCATGGCAATTGCGGCCACGGCTGCAGCGAGCGTCGTGACGGCCTCGACTTCGATCGAGGCGCAGGCTGCGCAGCGTCCGGCATTCTCTTCCGAGGAGCTGGTCAATGCCGGACACGATTTTTTCGGGCAGACATCATCTGGTCTGGCCAGTCTGATTGAAAAGGCCGTTTCGTCTTATGGTCTGCCCAACGGCTATATTCTCGGCGAAGAGGCTTCAGGCGCCCTGTTTGGCGGCCTGCGCTACGGAGAAGGCGACCTCTTCACAAAGAACGACACAGAAAAGAAGATATACTGGCAGGGACCGTCCATTGGTTGGGATGTCGGCGGCGATGGCAACCGCACAATGGTTCTGGTCTATAATCTGTCGCAGGTCGACAAAATCTACAGACGTTTCCTGGGTATTTCCGGCTCGGCATACGTTGTCGGCGGCCTTGGCATGACCGTGCTTAAACACGGCGACACTGTGTTAGTGCCGGTCCGCACTGGGGTTGGCGCCCGCCTGGGCGTCAACGTGGGTTATCTCAAGCTACGCGCTCAGCCCACATGGAACCCGTTCTGATACACTAGAAGCCACTGTCAGCTTTTCGACCCCCGCCCGTGTTTCCACCGGTGGGGGTTTTTGCTTTCAAAGGGGTGTGCTGACACATCACGACAGGCTATTAAGGCACATGCGACAAAGGCGCTTGGGTAACATTTCCCTTGCGCCCAAAAAAAACTGGGGTTCAAAAGTGCTCGAAAGCGGCTTGTTTTTCGTTCTGGGGTTTCTGGCCTCCACAATGCTCGCTCTGTTGTTGGCACCTCCCATCTGGCGCCGCGCAGTCGCACTCACCCAAAAGCGCATTGAAGATTCGGTGCCATTGACGCTGAACGAAATCCAGGCCGACAAGGATCAATTGCGGGCTGAATATGCCATGCTGACCAGAAAGCTCGAGATCAATCTTGAAAACGTGAAGTCGAAGGCGGCTGATCAGCTTGTTGAATTGAACAAGCGGCGCGACCAGGTGCTTGATCTGGAGACAGACGTGCAGGAACGAGACAACCGCATAGACGCGCTCGAACGCCAGGGCAAGGAACTGCGTGCCAGCATTGAAGGGCTGGAACTGCGACTGGCTCAGACCACCAGCACATTGACCAGCACCAAGCAGCAACTCCAGGAGAAGATCGATGCCTATACGGAGATGGATGTCCGCTACCGTGAAATGGCAGAGGACGTTGACAGCCAGAAGATAGAGATCATCTCGCGCGAGACTAAGCTCGACAACATGGAGAGCCAGACCGCCAAAACCAGAAGAGATCTCAAAGAAGCCGTAGCAGAGCGTGACAAGCTTAGATCCGAACTGCGGGTGCTGAGCGGAAATATGGACCAGGAAAAGAAACGCTACGAAAAGCTCCGCGAAAAGAATGTGGACCTACAGGCTCAATCTGCGGACCTTGAGGGCCGGCTGGAACGGCGCGAAGCGGACCTTACCCGACTGCGGGAATCTGCAAACGGGGACAGCAAAACTGTGGTTTCGCCGGTGCTCAAAAAGCTTGAAGAGAAAAACCATGACCTGAAGGAGGAAATCAAGACTCTTCAGGCGCGCCTGGATGGCCGTCCCGAGGATGTTGGGTCTGCTCAATCCAGCGATACAAATGCTCTGTTTCGAGAAAAAATCAGCGAGTTGGCCGCCAAAGTGACTGCCGCCACCGCCGCAGACGAGGGCGTTGATTCTCCCATAAATGCCGTTCTCGAGAAGGCCTCAGCACCCAGATCAAAAGTTTCGGAGGCCGACAGGGCGGCCGACCAGATCATGAGTCTGGCTGAACGCATCAAATCCATGCAGCTCAACGATCAGGATGCCTGATGGCACACAAAAAGCCGGAATTGCCGGAGAAGCTCTGCGTTGTCTGCCAACGGCCATTTGCATGGCGAAAGAAGTGGGCCCGCAACTGGGAACACATGAAATACTGCTCAAAGAAATGCGCCGGTCAGCGCAATGCCATAGCAGCACGGCATGGCAGCGAAGCGCGTTGAATTGATTTTCCAAAGCCTTGTTGTTGCCCGGACCCTATGCAAATAAGCGGCATGGTTTTGAAGTTCTTTCATGCTCTGATCTGGTTACGTGCGCTGAGCATTGTCGCTGCGCTCGGCATGGCCTCCGGCGCTTCTGCCTACGGGATTGAGCGCGGACCGACCGGATTAGAAGTCGCGACTGCTTACGCACTTCCTGACGGTACTTTGCCCATTATTTGTTTTGGCAACGGCGCAGATACCAATTCAGCTGCTGAGCATCGATGCGTCGATTGTTGCCTCTCCACATACGGCTTTCCAAACCCAACGCAGTCCTCCTACCAGGTTCTCAGGCCCGAATCCCCGGCGCGGCGACTTTTGTTCATCGCTGTAGTCCGAAGCGAGTCTCCCAGGCTGGCAAACAGCCCAACTCGGGGCCCGCCGGCCGGCTAGCAGTCCCCCCGCCTCTCCGATCATCAATGTTGAGGCCCATTCCCTTCCAGTACTTCAGTACGGGCAACCCATCGTCGGGTATTGCGCCTCCAACTTGGCGTCTGCGACGCAAGGAATCACCATGAAAAAACTTCTGAAAACACTCTCCGCCTCACTCTTCTTCTTTCCAATCGGTGCCTATGCCGACCCGATTGCAGTGGGCGATCTCGTCATCGAAGGCACCATCGCCAGAGCAACCGTGCCCGGGCAGAAGGTTGGCGGCGGCTACATGACGATCACCAACAACGGCAGCGAGACCGAACGACTTGTCGGCGCCATGGCCAGCTTCTCCGGCAAAGCCGAAATCCACCAGATGAAGATGGAAAACGAAGTCATGAAGATGTCAGCGCTGCCTGAAGGCCTGGAGATTCCGGCCGGCGAAACGGTCACTCTGAAACCGGGCGGATACCACGTCATGTTCATGAAGCTGGGGGAACCTCTCAAAGCCGGAGAAGAGCGCAATGCCACACTGGTTTTTGAAAAGGCGGGCAAGGTCAATGTGACGTTCAACGTGATGAGCATCGAGGATACGATGAAGATGAACGACGACAAGATGGATCACAGCAGCCATGGCGCCGCGAAAAAGGAAGGTGAGTGACTACTATCCAGGGGTGATCAGCCCGCGAATTCTTCCCAGTTCGCCTTGATCTCATCCAGTATGGCAGGATCATCGATCGTGGCAGGCACCTTGAAATCCTGCCCATCGATGACTTTCTGCATTGTGGACCGCAGAATTTTGCCGGAACGGGTTTTCGGCAATCGTTCCACCGGCACAGCAATCTTAAAAGCGGCCACGGGTCCAATTTTCTCTCGCACGAGTTTTACCACTTCGGCCTGGATGTCGGACACAGGACGGTCCACCCCCTTGTTCAGAATGAGGAAACCTGCAGGCAATTGACCCTTGAGAGGGTCGGCAATACCGATCACTGCGCATTCTGCAACATCTGGATGCGCGGCGATGACTTCCTCCATTCCGCCGGTCGAGAGCCGGTGGCCCGCCACATTGATGATATCATCTGTCCGCGCCATGATAAAAAGATAACCATCTTCATCCATGATCCCAGCATCGGCTGTCTGATAGTAACCCGGAAACTCCTGTAAATAGGCGCTTTTGAAGCGCTCTTCGGCCTTCCAGAGAGACGGGAGGCAGCCGGGCGGAAGAGGAAGTTTGACAACAACATTACCCAGTTCTCCCGCCGGGAGAACTTCGCCTTCATCATTGACAATACGGATGTCGTATCCCGGCATTGCAACGGTTGGAGATCCGTACTTAACCGGCAGCATCTCGATGCCGACCGGATTGCCCGCAATGGTCCACCCGGATTCGGTTTGCCACCAATGGTCAATGACCGGAACACCCAATACCCGTTCAGCCCAATGAATCGTATCAGGATCTGCCCGCTCTCCGGCGAGATAGAGCATACGAAAGTGCGACAGATCATAGTCGCCTGCCAGCAGCCCCTGGGGGTCCTCTTTTTTTATCGCCCGGAAAGCCGTCGGCGCTGTGAAAAGAGTCACGACTTTGTGCTCGCTGATAACTCTCCAGAAAGTCCCTGCATCCGGTGTGCCAACGGGCTTGCCTTCAAACAGGATGGTGGTGTTGCCGTTCAAAAGCGGCGCGTAGACGATGTAAGAATGTCCCACCACCCAACCTACGTCTGAGGCCGCCCAGTATACTTCTCCTGGCTCCACATCGTAGACCGACTTCATAGTCCACTGCAGGGCCACCATGTGCCCCCCGTTGTCACGCACCACCCCCTTGGGTTGCCCCGTCGTGCCGGAGGTATAGAGGATATAAAGCGGATCCGTTGCCGCCACTTCCACGCAATCGACGCCGGTACCTGCTTCGATATGCTTCGCTGTTTCCGCAGCGTAGTCAAAGTCACGGCCGGAAATCAGATCACACGGCTGCTGTTCACGCTGCAGAATGATGGTACTGGCCGGCTTTTTGGCCGAGATATCAATCGCTTCATCCAGCAGTGGCTTGTAGGCAATAACCCTGCCCGGTTCTATGCCACAGGATGCAGAGATGACGCATTTAGGTTCGCAGTCATCGATGCGCGTGGCCAGTTCAGCCGCCGCAAACCCACCGAAGACGACGGAATGCACCGCCCCCAGACGGGCGCAAGCCAACATGGCCACGGCAGCCTCGGGCACCATGGGCATGTAAATAATGACCCGGTCGCCCTTTGCCACACCCCGCTCCTGCAGGACAGCGGCGAGTGCCACAACATCCTTTAGAAGTTCGCGATATGTGATCGAGCGGTGGCGACCCGTTATCGGACTATCGTAGATAATGGCGGCCTGGTCAGCACGGCCCCCGCTCACATGACGATCGACAGCGTTGTAGCACGTGTTGCAGGTGGCATCTGCAAACCACGAGCCGTAGACCCCTTTATCCGGGTGAAATGCCCGCGATGGCTGATCCACCCAGTCAATGTTGCCTGCAATATCCATCCAGAAAGCCTCTGGATCACTTTTCCAGCTTTCGTAGCTCTCAGCATAGGCACCCATAAGTCTCTCTCCCACCGCTCCTGACGGCCACCTTAATAGCGGCTGGCTCTAACTGTCCAATGGCGACTTTCGTCTACAGGAAGGCTTTCACCGCTGGTGAATTGCGCGGCTCACACTCCCAAAACTCGAGCAAGTGGTCCGACCAGACATCATAGCCGTGCTCGTTGGCATGAAATCCGTCCTTGCAGTAACCCTCTGCCTGGGTATCCGGCAATGGAGGAATACAAACGGCACCGCGCTCCAGGCACAACTGAGCGCCTTTGCGATTAATCAGTTCCTTGCGCATGTTCATTATCGTACCGAGTGGCTCGGGAAGAGCCGGTACTTCAGTCAGATCAATCGCCTGATGCCAGTATAATCTGGCCTCAGGGAACCGCGTGCGAAGAGCATATAAAAGCGTGCCGAAATCGCGCTTCCAGCGCTTCACCGAATGCCAGTTTTTAATGTCGTTTGTCCCGAGCATGATCAAAATGTGCGTATAGGTTTCAGATGCCAGATTGGGCACGACAACATCCCTGATCTCGCCTGCAACCGCGCTGTTGTGCCCGGAAATATGCCAGTGAACGTTCTGACCGTATTTGGCATGCAGTTTCCTGGCCAGTTGAGGGCCGATGGCACCGCTCGTCCGTTCGATGCCCACAGCGGCGGCCGATGAATCTCCAATGGTCAAAAGACGCAATTGCGGCTCGCCTTCGCCGCACTGGCCCGACCGCGGTCCGGATGCGGGGGATAGCCGCATGGATCCGCTGCGGACATAAAGGCCCTGAATAGCATAAATAGGGAACAGAAGTGTGGACAGCAGGCTGAGCAGAATAGGTGACATGAGAGAGAACGGATGGGATTTCAACCGACCAGCACTACCAGAGACGATGCGAGCGGTCATCCAAACTCTGCCCTGATTTTTTTGCTGTGCTCGCCAATTTTGGGAACCGGTCCGTAGCGAGGCACATCGCCTCTTACGATGGCGGCAGGAGACAGGAGTTCAATCTGTTGTTGGCCAGACCGAACACTGATCCAGTTGTTCTGCGGATGGGCGACAAGGTCGTGCAGATCGGACAGCCGACCATAGGCAATCTTAGCTCCGTCCAATTGTTCGATCAGGGTTTCACGGTCGAACTTCGCGAAATGATTACCGACGAACCCATCGACATCAGTCCGGTTTGCAACACGTTCGCTGTTGTCGCGATACCCAGGGCGGGATGGCAATTCGGCCTCCCCGCACACCTTACAAAGTCGCGCCCATTCCGCCTCATTTTGTATTGAGACCAGCAATGCCTTTTCGTCAGCACAGACAAAAGCTCCGTAGGGAGCGATTGTGGGATGTTGCAGTCCCGGACGACCGGGTGTCACACCACCATAACGATGCTGCATCATCGGGACGTTCATCCACTCAGCCATGGCGTGAAAAAGCGATACACTGATAAGGCGCCCCCGGCGGCGCGGATCACGTTCTCGAGCAAACAGCGCCTGGAGAATCGCTGAATGAGCGCTCATCCCGGCTGCGATGTCACAGACCGAAACGCCCACCCGGGCAGGTTGATCACCAATGCCGTTGACGGCGCAAATCCCGCTCTCTGCCTGAATCAGAAGGTCATAGGCCTTTTGATCGCGGTAAGGGCCAACCTCTCCGTATCCGGAAATCGAGCAGACAATGAGAGACGGATGATCGTCCAGCAATTGTTCCAGCGGCAGGCCCAACCGGGCCATGACACCCGGGGCCAGATTCTGTATCAGAACATCGGATTGGGATATTATTGTCTTCAGGCAGTCGAGATCATCGTCGCACTTCAGATCGAGGACAATGCTTTCTTTCCCGCGATTCAGCCACACGAAATAGGCGCTGTCTCCTTTGGCGAGCCGGTCGTAGCCGCGTGCAAAATCGCCCTCTGGACGCTCAACCTTGATGACCCGGGCCCCGGCATCGGCCAACCGCCCGGAGGCGTATGGAGCCGCCACCGCTTGCTCTATCGCAACAACCGTAATCCCCGACAGGTCAATCATGAAATACGAGGCGTCCTATGCGGCCGCCTCCAGGTCAGGCTGGTAACGGCCCTGTGCAGCAAGCGAGTTCATCTTCGCACGATGGGTGAACGCGGCCTGGGCCGCGGCAACATTCTCCGATTTCCCACCCCATGCCTTGAGCGCGGCAGCCTGCAGGGCCCGGCCATAGGAATAGGTGAGTTTCCAAGGCAGATCCTTTTGCAGATTCATGGCCGCCAGGTGCGCCGTCGCATCGCTATCGCTCAGACCGCCGGAGAGAAATGCGATCCCGGGAACTGCGGAAGGCACGTGGCGTCGCAGAACCGAAAGGGTGTGATGGGCAACTTCCTCTGAGCCGGGCTGTACCGCACATTTACTCCCCGGAACCACCATGTTTGGTTTCAACACAATGCCCTCAAGTTTTACATCCTGCTCATGAAGCTCGCCAAACACCGCCTTCAAGACCTCAGCGGTCACCTGATGGCAGCGTTCGATCGAGTGATCACCTGGATTGCCGTCCATCTGAACCTCTGGCTCAACGATGGGAACAATGCCCGCCTCCTGGCACAACGCCGCATAGCGTGCCAGTGCATGGGCGTTGGCCCTGATGGCTCCCCAGGTCGGCAGGGTTTCGTCAATTGAAACAACAGCGCGCCACTTGGCGAAACGGGCACCCGCGTCATAGTACCCTTTCAATCTGTCGCGAAGACCATCCAAGCCTTCGGTTACGGTCTCGCCCGCATGGCCGGGCATTGGCTGGGCGCCTTTGTCAACTTTGATGCCAGGAACAGCATCTGCATCACGAATGAGATCAACGAGTGGCGTCCCGTCCGCAGCCTTTTGATGCAAAGTCTCCTCGAACAAAATGACACCGGAGACATAATTGTCCATGGCTTCCCTGGAGCGGAACAGCATCTCGCGATAATCGCGACGGTTTTCTTCGACATTGTCGACACCAATCGAGTCGAAACGCTTCTTGATTGTCCCTGTGGATTCATCCGCAGCCAACAAGCCCTGGCCGTTCTTCACCATCGCTTCCGCAATGTCTTCCAGACGTTCACTCATATCTTCATTCCCGCGGTCAATTTTCAAGAATATTGGACATGGCGTACCAGCCTTGGGCGCGCAGGGAAATGGGGCGGAACCTATCGAATCGGTTTAAAGCCGCACTTTTCCGGCTTGCCGTTAACGCGACGGGTTCTCAAGCCAAAGCGGCGACACCAGGCAGTTCCTTGCCTTCCATCCACTCCAGGAAAGCTCCACCGGCGGTCGACACATAAGTAAAATCGTCCACGACCCCCGCGTGGTTCAGTGCCGCGACGGTATCTCCCCCTCCCGCGACGGATACGAGGTGGTTTTCCTTTGTTGCATGAGCAGCGGCCCGTGCCGCCCGCACGGTTGCCCTATCAAAGGGCTCGATTTCAAAGGCACCCAGCGGACCATTCCATATGAGTGTTTTGGAGGCACCGATGCGTTCCTCGATCAAACTCACAGTTTCAGGCCCAGCATCAAGGATCATCTTGTTGGCCGGCACCGAGTCCTTGGCCACGATTCGATTTGGGCTGTTGGCCGCGAAGGCGTCTGCAATCACCACATCTGATGGGAGAATGATCTCACAGCCCGCCGCATTCGCCTTTGCGATAATGTTCAATACTGTATCGGCAAGCTCGTGCTCGCATAAAGACTTACCGACGCCCAGGCCAAGCGCTGCCAAAAAAGTATTCGCCATGCCACCACCGATCACCAGGTGGTCCACCCTGGCGACCAGATTACCCAGCAAGTCGAGTTTTGTTGAGACTTTTGCACCACCAACCAGTGCAATGACCGGATGGTTGGGCTTGCCCAATCCGGCCTCCAACGCTTCAAGCTCAGCCTGCATGGTGCGCCCTGCAAAGGAGGGAAGATGCGAGGCGATGCCTACCGTCGAAGCATGAGCACGGTGTGCAGCGGAGAAGGCATCGTTCACATAGATGTCGCCAAGTTCTGCGAGCTCTTTGCCAAAAGCAGGATTGTTTTTTTCCTCGCATGGATGAAAGCGGGTGTTTTCGAGCAAAAGAACGTCACCATCGGCCATTCCCGCAATGGCTGAAATAGCCTTGTCACCAACACAGTCGTCAGCAAATGCAACATCACGGCCAAAGACCCTGGAAAGGGACGGCACAACAGGGCGGAGCGACATTTCTGGCACGACCTTCCCTTGCGGGCGGCCAAAATGAGCCAACAACACGACCTTAGCACCCTTGTCAGCTAATTCGATGACTGTTGGTTTGATCCGCTCAATTCGAGTCACGTCGGTAACCCGGTCACCGTCCATCGGAACATTGATATCGACCCGGACAAGAACGCGCTTGCCGGCAGGTCCACTGATTTTGTCGATATTTTTGAAAGACATTGAATTTTGGCTCCAGATGCGTCGTCATCGACACGTCTCGCTCCGATACAACTCTTTGCCTTGGAGCATCAAGCTGTTGAGCAATTTTGTCGGTCATCATTCAAACATTTGCAGGCGTGTTTGAAGAACGGATTTGTACTGAACAGAGAAAAAAGGCTCTTGTATTTCCCGTTCCATCCAGTCCAAGAAGCCAATGGCTGAATAAGGGGCAATTCAATGACATTCACACGTATTTTCTCGCTGCTTTTGCTTGTCGTGCTGGCAGCGTGCACCAACAACATTAAACCAGGGGAGCTCTCCCAGTTCCGGGTCACGCAATTAAAGGTTGTCGTTGATCCGGCGGTTGAGACAAATTCCGATTTCGCATCGAGCGTCCAGAAGGCAGGCACGAAGATTGCGTCAGCATATGCCGGCCCAATGGGGCCGAATCTGACTGCGAAAACCGTGACGCTGACCGTCAACGAGATCCACTACAAGAACGCATTGAAGTCCCTGCTGGTTGGCGACGGAAATTGGGTCAAAGGTGTTTCTACCCTGTCGGGGCCACGACCGGCAAGCACGGCCGTTATCTACGCGGATGCCGGTTCCTACGCGATAAACGGATTGCTGGGCGCTGCCATTGCTGCGGGTGGAGACAAGGCCCGCATAGACGGACGCCTCGCTGTTGGCGTGGCCGAAAAGGCGATCGCTGCCGCCTATCGCCAGAAAATCACCCCAAACTATGTCAAAAACGCCCTTAAGACCGGGCCCAGTTAAGATCCAGACCAAAGAAACACCAGCTCTTCAATCGTGAAGGTTCGGTTGAACAGCTGGCCTGTTTCAGGCGACCAGGGATTCGGACTGCATCCGAATGCGTAGCCCAACATTGCCGGGTCAGCGCCCAACATTGCCGGGTCAACGCGATGGATATCAGGCGGCCTGCCGCAGCGAAACCTGAAGGTGCTTGCCCATCTCCACCGCCACATCTGTCATGCGGCAGGAGAATCCCCATTCGTTGTCGTACCACGCCATCACCTGGACCATGGTGCCGTTCATCACCCGGGTCTGTGCCGGCGCAAAACAGGATGAATGCGGATCGTGGTTGAAATCTACGGAAACCTTGGGCGCGGGGTCGTAAGCGAGAATACCTTTGAGCCGCTTTTTTGAAGCGATCAGCATGGCCTCGTTTATTTCCTCAACCGTCGTGGTGCGCTTAGCGACGAATTTCAAATCAACCAGCGACACGTTTGGGGTCGGAACGCGAACCGCGGAGCCGTCAAGTTTGCCGGCCAGTTCGGGAAGAACCAGACCAAGCCCCTTAGCCGCTCCGGTGGACGTCGGAATCATCGACATGGCGGCGGATCGGGCGCGATAAACGTCCTTGTGATTTCGGTCCAACGTTGGCTGATCCCCGGTATATGAGTGCACGGTGGTCATGAATCCGTGATCGATACCAATCGCTTCATTGAGCACGTAACAGACCGGGGCAAGGCAATTTGTGGTGCAGGAAGCAGCGGACACAACCAGGTCCTTGGGAGTAAGCACGTTCTCGTTCACGCCATAAACGATGGTCTTGTCGGCAGGTTTGCCGGGCGCCGAAATGAGCACGCGCTTGGCACCGGATTCGATGTGCACCATGGATTTCTCCCGGCTGGTGAAGGCTCCGGTGCATTCGAGCACGATGTCGACATCCAGATCGCGCCACGGAAGATTGCGAGGATCGCGATCGGCGAAGAACGGAATGACACCACGTCCAAGGTTGATGCCTTTCTTTGTGGCTTTGACCTTACCGGGAAAGGGACCGTGCACACTGTCAAAACGAAGCAGATGAGCGTGGGTCTCAATGTCGCCTGAATTATTGATCGCAACGACTTCGATGTCTTTGCGCTTCAGTTCATGAATGGCGCGCAGCGTATGCCGGCCAATGCGACCAAATCCGTTGATTGCGACTCTGACAGCCATGATCTCACTCCGTTAAGGGACCCACCGCGCACAAACGCGCATTTGTTTGGAGCCCCTTAGCGGGAAGATTGTGCTGTCACCAGTGGTGCGGTCGACACTAAACGATTGAAACTCTCAATCATCCAAAGTTATCGTAAACAGGACATGCAAATCAGCTGGAAGCGTCCTCCGCGGCCTGCTCAACGCGGCTCAGAGCGGCGGCGACAATGGCCTCACGTGTGATGCCGAAATGCTGATACAGTTCCTTGTAGGGGGCCGACGCACCAAATCCGTCCATACCCACGAACAAACCGTCATCGCCAATGATTCCATCCCATCCCTGACGGACTGCAGCCTCGATTCCGATACGAATCGGTGCGTCGCCGCTGACAGCTGACCGATAGCCTTCTGATTGGGCTTCAAACAGCTCAAAACACGGTACAGAAACGACACGTGTGGGGTGGCCAGCGGCATCCAGTTCCGCTTTGGCGGCTATCGCAAGCTCAACTTCCGAACCGCTTGCAAACAGGCTGATCTGGGCGTCTTCTTCCGTCCCGGCAACCTCATAGGCGCCCCGGGCGCAGAGGTTGTCCTTCTCATAGGACAACCGACAGGCTTCGAGGTCCTGTCGCGTCAGCGCGATAACGCTGGGTGAGTTCTTTGCCTCAAGCGCCAGTTGCCAGCACTCTGCAGTTTCGGTGACGTCTGCAGGGCGAAACACCAGCAGATTGGGAATTGCCCGTAGAGAAGCGAGCTGTTCTACCGGCTGGTGGGTGGGCCCATCTTCACCCAATCCGATAGAATCATGCGTCATGACATGGATTGCCCGGATTCCCATGAGCGCCGCCAGGCGGATCGACGGCCGGCAATAGTCCGAAAAAATCAGAAACCCACCGGAATAGGGAATGAGCCCGCCATGCAGGGCAATGCCGTTCATTGCAGCCGCCATTCCGTGCTCACGAATTCCATAATGCACAAAGCGTCCGGAAAAATCGTCCGGGGTGATCGGCGCGGTCTGACTGGTGTTTGTGTTGTTAGAGCCTGTCAGGTCGGCAGAACCGGCGAAGGTTTCCGGCACCACGCCATTGATGACTTCCAGGGTTGCTTGCGATGCCTTACGCGTCGCCTTCTTAATGGGTTCCTGCGCCAGTTGTTCCTTGTGATCGTCAATCGCGCTTTCGAACCCGCTGGGCAGATCACCACGATAGCGACGTTCGAACTCTCCCCTGATTCCGGAATCAGCTGCTTCGAGGCGCTTTTGCCATTCCTTGCGCTTTTGAGCTGACCGCAATCCGGCGATACGCCATGCGTCCAGAACATCTTCCGGCACGGTGAACGGCTCAGCATCCCAGCCCAGCGCCTGACGGGCTCCCTTTATTTCGTCGGGACCGAGAGGGGAACCGTGCGCACCACTGGTGCCGGCTTTCGTCGGCGCGCCGTAACCAATGGTCGTCTTGCAGGCAATCATGGTGGGCATTGTGGAATTATGAGCAGCCTCTATCGCTTCGGCAATCTGGTCGTGATCATGGCCGTCAACGGTCATTGTGTGCCAGCCGGAAGCGCCGAAACGGGCAATTTGATCGGTCGAGTCCGACAGCGATATAGGGCCATCAATGGAGATGTCATTGTCATCCCAGAACACGATCAGCTTGTTGAGCTTCAGGTGCCCGGCGAGAGAGATTGCCTCCTGCGAAATGCCTTCCATCAGGCAGCCATCACCAACCAGGCAATAGGTATAGTGATCGACAAGGTCCGAGCCGAATTCGACGGCCAGCTTTCGCTCTGCCATGGCCATTCCAACAGCGTTGCCTATTCCCTGTCCCAGCGGACCGGTTGTCGTCTCAATGCCCGATGCGTGCCCGTATTCGGGATGACCCGCCGTTCTCGCACCAAGCTGTCGGAAATTCTCCAATTGACCGATGTCCATGTCGGGATAGCCAAGAAGATAAAGCGAGGAATAAAGCAACATCGAACCGTGGCCGGCAGAAAGAATGAAGCGGTCGCGGTCAGGCCAGTGCGGCTTGTTGGGATCAAATTTCATAAACCGGGTAAACAAAACGGTAGCGATATCAGCTGCACCCATGGGCAGGCCGGGGTGGCCGGAATTTGCTTTTTGAACAGCGTCGGCTGCCAGAAATCGTATGGCGTGGGCCATGCGCGCGTTCTTGTCAGATTGGGTCATATGTTCCTGCGGCGGAGCCGCTTGCCTGTGTCACCAAGCGAGACGATGCAATTACCGAAGACGGACAAAGTCCTGAAAAATCAACCCGGTAAATCCGTCCCGCATTTTCAAGCCACCACGCAATTGAAGTTACGTGAGGTGGCCGCGAAATTTGGCGCGAGACATAACAGCTTGGCAATACGAGTCAATCAAAGCCTCTGCCGTCAGCGAACGATGTGAATAACCACTTAGGAGGGCGCCCCAACCTTCCTGCAAAAGGACTCAAAAGCTCAGGGATAACCACCCAAATAGATTGACGATTCATCTGTTTTGACGTTTGAGTAATGCAGGCACGAACCGCTTCTGTTTCCGCGCCAATTGTAAATCCCAGTTCTCGAGGCCCCATGGCAGACCAAGCTTCAGGCTCACCTTCATCTCCCGACAATCCGATGGCAACGGCCTTAGCCCGTCTCAATAATGCCCTCGACAAGCTCGACAATGCGGTTACCGCTTCCATCGAATCACGTAGCAAGGTACGCAGCGCTGACGAAGAGGTTCAGCGGATGGCCGACGACCGGTCAAAGCTGGCCCGCGACCTGGACGCGTCTCAGGCCCGGGCCCAGCGGCTTGCAGAAACGAATTCGGAGGTCTCTCGGCGCCTTGTCGGAGCGATGGAAATTGTGCGTGGCGTGATCGATTCTCGCGCCTGAACTGTCTGAACTGCCTGAACTGTTTGTAGAAGGATATTGGTGTATGCCCCAGGTTGCGGTGCTCATAAACGGAAAAACCTACCGCATGGCGTGTGACGAAGGACAGGAAACCCATTTGATGGACCTGGCCCAGCGTTTTGACAAATACATTCACCAGCTGAAGGGCTCCTTCGGCGAAATCGGCGACCAGCGGCTGACCGTCATGGCGGGGATTATGGTGACGGACGAATTGGTCGAAATGCACCATAAGGTTCGCGGCCTTGAATCCGAGCTGGCCAGTCTGCGCACCGGCGAAAGCGAAGAGCGTGAAGCAACCATCGCTGAAGCGCTGACTAAGACAGCCGGCCGTATCGAGGAAATCAGCAACAAACTCGAGGCAGCCGGTTGATGTTATTTTCTGGCAATGCCGTACCGGCGTCCCTATAAGTTGAACAAGAGTGGGCTGCCCGGTTTGTGAAAAATTCATTCCCGGGGCCTTACCGATCTTAAAGGGAGCTGTCCCTGTCCTTGCCCGTGGGCTTGGACACACGGTGCCCACCTACGCTGTAGGTTCCGGGATCGAAAAAACCTTCACGGTCGTGGCGGCTCGCTTGTCAGATCTGCATTCCAGCCAATTTCTGCGCTGTACGATTGCGCGACCGGACCGGAAACCAGATGCATTCATCCAATCAGCAGGCTGAAAAAGCCCTCCTGCGAAAGACGGCGCTGCAGAAGCGTGATCGCCTCGATCAGGAATTCCGCATAGAGGCGGCTCTCGCAGCGTCCGCCGCTGGAGCCCACCATGAGATTCTGGAAAACCTCGATCCAGGCGTGATTGTAGGCGGGTATCATCCAATCCGCTCCGAGATCGACCCGCGACCGCTCATGGCCGAATTGGCCAGTCGCGGCGCACGGCTCTGCCTTCCTGTTGTGATCGACAAGACAAAACTGGAATTTCGTGAACTGGTTCGAGGTGCATCGCTTGTCGACAGTGGATTTGGAACCGTGGGCCCGGATGAAAATGCCGCAGTGCTGTCGCCGGAGTTTCTCTTGATGCCGCTCAGTGTCTTTGACACAAGCGGTAATCGAATTGGTTATGGTGCGGGATACTACGACCGCTATATCGAGAAATTGATAAAGTCAGGGATACAGCCGACACTGTTGGGAATGGCCTATTCAGTGCAGCAGGCAGTCGCTGTTCCCGCCGAGCCTCATGATTGTCCACTTGGACACATTATCACGGAAAACGGCGTGCTGGTCGCAGCAGATGCCCCGTCCGATCAGAAAGAGCACAAGCAATGAGGATATTGTTTCTGGGCGATATGGTGGGCAAAGCCGGTCGCACTGCAGTCTACGAGAAACTGCCCGCAATCAGAAAGAAGCTGAAGCTGGACTTCGTTATCGTGAATGGTGAAAACGCCGCCGGCGGTTTTGGCATCACGCGCAAAATCCTTCACGACACGCTTGAGGCCGGAGCCGATGTTGTGACCACCGGCAATCATGTATTTGACCAGAAGGAAGCGCTGGCTTTTGCCGATGCCGAGGAACGTTTTCTGCGTCCGGCCAATTTTCCCTTTGGAACGCCCGGGCGAGGATCATATCTGTACGAAGCGGCCAATGGAGCCCACGTGCTGGTCGCAAACATCATGGGGCGGGTGTTTATGCACCCTGAACTGAACGATCCCTTCACTGCGGCGGAGGAAATACTGGCCGCCTGCCCTCTTGGCGAGGCAGCCGATGCCATTATTTTGGATTTTCACGCGGAAGCCACCAGTGAAAAGCAGTGTTTCGCTCACTTTGTCGATGGACGGGCGAGCCTTGTTGTCGGCACGCACACCCACATCCCCACTGCAGACCATCAGGTCCTCAGCGGCGGCACAGCCTATCTGACAGACGCCGGTATGTGCGGCGATTACGATTCCTCCATTGGCATGGACAAGGAAGAGCCGCTCAACCGATTTCTGACAAAGCTGCCCAAGCGGCGCATGGAACCAGCCAGTGGTCCGGTTACGCTCAGCGGTGTGATGGTCGTCACAGATGATAAAACCGGCCTGGCGAAAGAGTGCTGGCCGTTAAGAACCGGCGGAAGACTTAGTGAGATCTGGCCGCCGACCGACACACCGACGGATCAATAGAGCGGTCAGGCCAACGTACGCTCCACCACCCAGTAGGCGCCCATTGCCGCGATGGCGAACGATGCCGGAATGACAATCCGGTTGCGGTACCAACTGCGCTGCAGAAACAGGCCAACCGCAAGGAAGGCAAGCGCAATGACTGCCAATTGACCAAGCTCGACCCCGACATTGAAGGCAACCAGACCGAGCGCGAACTGCCCTTGTTCGAGCCCTATTTCGCGCAATACGCCCGCAAACCCCAGACCGTGCAGCAGCCCGAAAGCAAAGACGATCACGGGCCGCCATGCATGCAGTTTGCGCGTGAACGTGTTTTCAAGTGCGACATACACAATCGATAGCGCAATTAGTGGTTCAACGATTGACGGAGCGATGTTGACAATTCCGTACAGGCCCAATGCCAGTGTTACCGAATGGGCGATCGTGAAAGCCGTCACCTGGGTGAGCAGGGGCTTCCACCTGGGTGAAAGCAGAAATATCCCCAAGACGAAAAGAATGTGATCCAGTCCTTTGGGAAGGATATGGGTAAAGCCGATGACAACGTAATCGTAGAATACCTGCCATGTTGAACGCGGCTCTGCCTTTGCAAGCGCAATGGCCTCACTCCTTGCTCCGGCTATGAAATACTGGCCCTGAACCGGTTCGCCCGGCCGCTCTACCCGCAGGACGCTGGCGCCATATTCTGCCGGATAGGCCCAGATAAGTGTCTCCGCTCCTTCCGGCACCTTGCCTGACAGGACCACACTTGAGTCGCGCGCCAGGTCCAGATCACCGGTTTCAGGAATGGCGATGCTTGCAATCGACATGGAAGCTGCTTTGCCATCAAATTCGAGGCCAAGATTTTCCAGCCAGCCGGGCGTAAACGTTCGAAACCGCTTTTCAAGCTCTGCCGCCGGAAGGGCTCGCAATTGCTGATACAGAACAGCCGTTGGCGCATCATCCGTATCTTCATGTTCCGGGCCAATTTCCGCCAGCATCGCCTCGATGTTTGTTGCCATTTTGAGCTCGAAGGTGCCATTACCAGGCAGCGACAGCGTAGCGATTGAGGGGCGGACTTCATGAGCAGCAGCACCGCCGGCAAACAGGCTCGCCACAATCACAAAACCGCAAATCAACCCCAGGAGTCGACCAGGACTCCTCGCGACCTCATTCCCAAACATGTTTGTAACCGCTAATCTTTTTTATTAAGTCGCAATCCTGCACAAATGTCATGGCGGGACAAGCCAGTCCGGAAGGAAACAAATTGCCTTTAAAGCTGATCGTGGCCAGCCTGATATTTTCCCTTCTTACGGCGGCTGCCGCTGCTCATGAATATTATCTGATGCCGGAACGGTTTGATCCACCGGTAGACAGCGAACTTAATGTGAGACACCGGCTAGGCCAGCGCTTCAAGGGTAATGAACTTCCCTGGATTACACGCTGGAACGTCCGCTCCGAGCTGTGGCAGGACGGAAGAATGCGTGAAATCAAGAGCATTGATGGCGACCGACCGGCGCTGAAACACACCTTTGCCACACCCGGTCTCGCAATATTCCTGCACCAGAGCAACATCGACCGGCTGACTTTCAAGACCTGGGACAAATTCACAAAATACATTGAAAAGGAAGGCATTGACGGCGTGCTGCCGCTTCACGATAAAGCCGGAAAACCCAGGCAAGGCATTAAGGAACTCTATGCACGCTATGCCAAAACACTGGTTGATGTGGGCGGCAGGAAAGAGGGCCGGGATCAGGCAACAGGTCTGACGATAGAACTGATTGCCTTGAAGCATCCCGGTTTGCTGAAGGCCGACGAACCCATGCCTGTGAAATTGCTGTTCAGAGGAAAGCCACTGGCCGGTGCGACTGTTAAGGTCTTCGCCGGCATCGGTACAGAATTCGCAGCCCGCATTAAAACCGACGCCAATGGCGAGGCGGCCATTCCGGCACTCGGCCCTGGCCCCTATCTGCTCAATGCAATCAGGATGACCGAGGTTGTGGCGACCGGCAAAATCGCCGAGGGAGCTCATTGGCAAAGCTTCTGGGCATCTTTGACCTACGAACGCCAGAACTGACGCGGAAGCTGAATGATGCGCTCGGCTATAGCTCTGTTGCTGCTGGTTTCCGCGGTCTGTTTCGGTCTCGGCATCGTTTTGCCAATCGTCCGCTTTGAAAAGCTTTACTTCTTCAACGAAACACCATCGCTGCTCAGCCTGTTTTTCGGCCTTTGGCAGGAAGGCAGCTGGCTGATCGCGCTCGCAGTTCTGATTTTCTCGATTGTCTTTCCGGTGACCAAGCTCGGCATCGTTTTTCTGACCGCAATCGCACCGAATTCCAGCTTCGCCCATTCGCCGATCACCCGATTTGCCGGGGTGTTGTCTAAATGGTCGATGATGGACGTTTTGCTCGTCGCCCTGGTCATCTTTGCTGCAAAGTCATCCGGTCTGGCAGACGCATTTGCGCAGCCAGGCATCTGGTTTTATGGGACGAGCGCCATTACCGGCGCCATAGCCGCAGGATTGCTGAAGAAAAAACCAGCGACAACACGAGAGGCAGCTGGCAGCGCCGTTCAGGAAGGAAGCCGCGAACCCGGATCGTAGTCGCGCAAACGGGTGGTCAGTGCATCTTCATCAGAGCGGCGCATACGACCGGCCTTAGAGGCTGCAATCTTGTTGGGCCCGCCTTCGTATCTTTGCAGCTTGTTGCGAAGCGTGCGCACAGAAATCCCCAAAATGTCTGATGCCCACGTCCTGTTGCCACCACAACGCGTAAGCGTTCCTAGTATCAGATCGCGTTCTACATCGTCGAGTTTGCGACCGATATGAGGATCGATATCAAATTGCCCGCGCGGTTCGCGGTTGTCTTCATTCATGCTGCAGATTTCCCTGTATGGAATGTCTCGTTATCTGGACTGGTTTCGCACACGGCAGGCCGTGGTTCCCGGAATGTTACGAACCGAAAACTCTCAATCACTATGATTGTTTATGGTAAACCAGCCGTTAAGACGGCACGCCAAACGGGCACAACACAAGGAACACGCACCTGAAACAGGCTGCGCGTCCCGATGTTTCCATCTGAATACTGAAAACCGCCCCCCGGTGGCTCAGTTTCGACGGTGATTAATGGCGGTATTGTTGGATGCGCGTCGTGCGCAGGCCGGCGAGGCCGTGATCATCAATCGATGCCTGCCAGGAGAGAAACTCCTCTACGGTCAGGGTGTAGCGCTGGCACGCTTCCTCCAGACTCAGCAGCCCGCCGCGCACGGCAGCGACCACTTCCGCCTTGCGACGGATAACCCAACGACGGGTTGAGGAAGGTGGAAGATCCGCAATTGTAAGCGGACTTCCGTCCGGGCCGATAACGTACTTTACCCTTGGACGTATCTGTTCGGTCATATTACTCTCTACTCAAAACAAAAATTCAGTCTGACCTGACAGACCAAAACTAGACCCAAGCGCTTAAAAATTACTGAAATTAAGATTATTGTTTCGGTAAGGAATTGAAAAAGATTCAATTCGCCCCAGTTTGATCCTGCGGCTTGCCGTCCGCGCTCGAACTGCGACGCTGCCAACCCCGTTGAAAGCTTGCAATTCGGACCCAAAGCATGGCAAACGACCGGCTTGCAGAAAAGAGGCAATACCCATGGCGCTGAATTCGCTCGGCTTCGATAAATCACCCGCCGATACCCGTGTGGTCGTTGCCATGTCGGGCGGTGTGGATTCGTCAGTGGTCGCCTGTCTGCTGAAACGTCAGGGCTACGATGTGGTCGGTATGACCCTGCAGCTCTACGATCACGGGGCTGCGGTGCACCGCAAAGGCGCCTGCTGCGCCGGTCAGGATATCCACGATGCCCGTCGCGTCTCCGAGCAGATGGGCTTTCCTCACTATGTCCTCGACTACGAGCAGCGCTTCCGGGAACAGGTCATAGATCCTTTCGCTGCCGCCTATATCCAGGGCGAGACCCCGATACCCTGTGTGGCGTGCAACCAGACTGTGAAGTTTTCCGATCTGTTGACCACAGCCCGTGAGCTCGGTGCAGATTGCCTGGCCACGGGCCACTATATTGTCAGCCGCGATGGTCCGGCAGATGCCGGTGGTGCAGTACACCGGCAGCTCTTTCGCCCTGCGGACAGCGACAAGGACCAGAGTTACTTTCTTTTTGCCACTACCCAGGAACAGTTGGATTTTCTGCGTTTTCCGCTTGGAGAAGTGCCAAAAAGCGAAACCCGCAGGCTGGCTGAAGAGATGGAACTTTCTGTTGCTGCAAAAAGCGACAGCCAGGACATCTGTTTTGTTCCAAAGGGCAAATACTCGGACATCATCGCCAAACTGAAACCAGAGGCCGGCGAACCAGGTGACATCGTTCATGTGGACGGTCGCGTGCTGGGCCGGCACGAAGGCATTATCCACTACACGGTCGGACAGCGCCGAGGCATTGGCGTTGCGACGGGCGACCCGCTCTATGTGATCGGCCTGGATTCCGGCTCTGCGACTGTTACAGTCGGCCCCAGAGAGGCGCTTGCAACGCGCCGCCTGGTTTTGCGCGATGTCAATTGGCTCGGCGATGGTGCTTTTTACGAACTTGACGAGCAGGGTGTGGACCTGTTTGTCAGAATTCGTTCCACGCGGCCGCCCTGCCCCGCCACATTGCGCATTGCTGACGGGGAAGTTGAGATCGAGCTGGCGGAAAGCGAAGACGGAATTTCACCGGGTCAGGCCTGTGTTTTCTATGCAACGGCCGAACCGCGCACCCGCGTGCTCGGTGGTGGCTGGATAAAGCGCACGGAGCGCGACGCGAGTGCCATCGCCGCCGCCACGAGCGCGTTGCCGGAACCCGCCGGAACCTGAGTTCCGGCACACGTCGCATGGTTGCAGAATTGGAGCATGTTTGCGGTTGACACCCTGTGTGCCCCAACTCTATATCCACGCCACCGCGCAGCCGCCAACCGGCGCTGGTGGTACACCCCAGTGGCGGGGTAGCTCAGCTGGTTAGAGCAGCGGAATCATAATCCGCGTGTCGGGGGTTCAAGTCCCTCTCCCGCTACCAATTCTCCTTATGTTTTTAAGAAACTTGGGCCCATTGTGTTGGAAGATCGCCGAGCACGTCTGGTCGTTTGTGTCGTTCAACCAAAAAGCCCTGAGCACCAATGGCGTGCACCGTAATTAACGGTGAAAGTAAATCCAAATTCCAAGGTCCTGCAAAGTGTGTCAGAAGTTTCTGAGTAGAACACGATCACTTTGGAAACCCGGAAATGAAGATCATGACTAAAGCGGCAGTGGCTGGCTGTGCGCTGTTGTCCTCACTTGCAATCACGCAGGCCAGTGCAGCCAGTTGGAAAAATTGCACCGGCGTGGATGACTTCAAGTCCAGCGCGCGATTGGTGAACGCCACAACAGCCAGAGTTTCAGTCAGTGGCCATGGCTTCGCAGCCATCAAGAATTCACTCCTTACCGTAACGAAGCGAAGGTCCAAGTGGCGTGGTGAATGGCAGGCCGCCAACGGCAAAATCCTGGTCGTACTGACTGAGGGCGGAAAGAAAATGTCGTTCAGGATCGGCGGATACAACCTGCTCATGAGGTGCCAGTGATCTGATGGAAAAGTTTGATGGTCAGGACGCTGTAAACCGGCGGCCTCGTACCGATCCCTGCTGTGGTGTTCATACCCACCAGCGGTGGCCCATGAGGAGTCAGGTCTTGCAGAAGACTGAGTGATATCTCCGAAGGCAGACTGGTCCTGCCGTTATCGTTCGTTCTGACCCCATCATATCACTGAACAGGCTGTTCCTTCGAAACTTGTTATTGTGAAGGCATAGGCGTAGCCTATGGCAAGGGGCTAACCAGGACTTGGCGATTATTCGTCGAGACAAGTTTCGGGCAAACTGGCCAGGCATTTCGAGAAGCACAAGCGCTGTCCGCACTTACCGGGAGGTAATGCCATGCTTGTGTGCAAACAGTCCTCATTCGTGCTCATCTTTGCGCTGATGGGCATCAGTGTTTTTACGGTCACATCCGCTCAGTCTTCTGATCCACCCTGGCTCAACGGGCTAAAACGACTTTTCTCTATAGACTCTTATTGCCAGATCGATTCCATCATCATCAATCGTGAGGAAGCGTTGGAGGCGAAAGACTATTTTGGTGTCGAAGTGTTCTGTCAGGACGGTCGCCACATGACGCGTAGTTTGAGCACCAACAGGTATTCTCGCTCATAAGTACTGTTTAAGACACTGTAGCAGTGCGAATTACGTTTGAGTGAATGGAGCTCATGCACTCCTCACGATGCCAACGATTTCAATTTCAGAACGCCTGCTTCCGGGTTGACGATGAGTCTCATCGTGAAGCCATTGAACGGCCGCTATGGCCGGAAGCGTCAGATATTATGGTTAGACCTTTCAAAGTGCCCAATCGCTGCTTCGCATTGGAAATATCGGGGAGAGGTTCACAGGGCGGCCAGCCAAACTGAGGCCATAACCCCGATCAATCCGCCCAATACAACCGCATGGGATTTGATACCAGCAACTTTCGTTGTTGGCCGCTGGTTCTGGCAATCTTTGGAATATAGTCAACAAGCGCCCCATCATCCGGCATGTGCGATTTCATGTTGGGATGCGGCCAGTCAGTGCCCCACAGAACACGATCTTCGAACTGGTCCACAATGGTTTGATAAAACGGCAGCACGTCATCATAAGGCACACCGGCCACAGTAAGCCGCTCCGGGCATGTCACTTTGGTCCAGATGTTTTCGTTCTCCGTCATGAGCCGGACAAAGCGCCCAAAATCCGGATGGTCAACACCTTTGCTGACATCGGGCCGCCCCATGTGATCGACGACAATGATACCCGGCAGCTGCTTTAAGAAAGCTTCCAGCCCGTGCAGGTCGGCCGCCTCAAAATACACCACGATCGACCAATTGAACTCCTGAATTCTCTCAGCGATCTCAATGAAAACTTCCCGCGGCGTGGCATCCACCAGACGTTTGACGAAATTGAACCGCACGCCCCGCACGCCGGCTTCATGCATCTCAACCAGTTCATCACGGGAAACGTCGGAACCAACACTGGCAATACCACGCGCCAGATCGCCCGCCGTACGACAAGCATCCACCATTGCGCTGTTGTCTTTACCGTGACAGGTCGCCTGAACGATCACATTGCGGGTGAATCCGAGATAATCCCGCAATTCATAGAGCTTTTCTTTGCCCGCATTGCACGGCGTATATTTGCGCTCGGGTGCAAACGGAAAGCGGGGCGACGGACCAAATACATGGCAATGCGCATCTACCGCTCCCGCGGGCAGGACGAATTCGGGTTGCTTTGGATTTGGATGAAACTTCAGCCAATCCGGGTCCATTGTCTGATCGCTCACACGAATACCTCTCCATCCATCAGCTTGCGGGCAGTCCGCAGGATTGCTGCCTCGCTTACCGTGCCGTCTCCATCCAGGGTAGCAACCACGGTCATCTCTCCCGTGGGATGCTCTATGGACAGACTGCGTTTGTCTCCTTCGCCGCGGCTGGCCAGTGTATAAGCAGTCGTACCCTCAATCAGGCAGGCCGTTGCCACGCTGACAGCGCCTAAAACTCCAATCGTCTTGTGGCAGCGATGGGGTATGAATGTACGCGTTGCAATTGCCCCACCAGTGCGCGGCCCACTGACCATCGTCATTTTCGGTACAGATTTTTTGCTGACGTCGCCAAGATTCATCAGCGGTCCGCAGCTAAGGCGGATTGCTTCCAGTTTCTCCCGAAGATCAGTGTTTGCCTCCAGTTCTTCCGGGGCTTCGTCCCCCGCAATACCCATGTCGCCGGCTCGCAAAACAACGCAAGGCATTCCATTGTCGATCAAGGTCACGTCAACGCCTTCGACCGTGTCGACCACGTTGCCGGTGGGCAGCAATGCGCCGCATGAAGATCCGGCCGTGTCCTTGAACGCAATCGGTACCGGCGAAGATCCGCCGGGTACGCCGTCGATCCGGGCGTCGCCCTTATAGCTGACCGAGCCACCGGGCGTTGCCACCCGCGCAACAGCGACCTGTCCCGTGTTCTCCATAAAGATGGCTATAGGGGTTTCGCCATTTTGTGCAGCAACCAGACCACGCTCGATGGCAAAAGGGCCGACACCAGCCAATATGTTCCCGCAATTCTGCGCATCGGTTACGACCGGCTGATCGACGAAGACCTGAAGAAACAGATAGTCAACATCGATGCCTTCCCGTTCAGACTTCTTCAGCACCGCAACCTTGGAGGTCAACGGATCGGAACCACCCATGCCGTCGATCTGGCGCACATCAGGGGTGCCCATAACACGCATCAGGACGGCATCACGCTCGGTGGAATCGGCCGGCAGGTCGTCTGCCAGAAAATACCCGCCTTTCGACGTTCCACCACGCATCCACATGCAGCGCACGCCGCGCGTCATGAAACCGTCCAACAGTAAGGGAAATGTGCAGTCAAATGTATTTCAGGCCCTTTTCTGCGAGCCGCCCCCGCATATCATAGATGTCAAGGCCCAGCTCACCTGCTTCAAACCGCTTGCGTTTGCCGGCTTCGTTTGCTTCGCGTCCACGTGCTTTTTCAAGGACATCAGCGGCTTCTTCACGTCGAACAACACAAACACCATCGTCGTCGGCAACAACAATGTCGCCCGGATTGACGAGTTCTTCGGCGCAGACAACAGGCACGTTTACCGAGCCCAGCGTCTCTTTGATCGTGCCTTGTGCATGTACCGACCTGGACCAAACTGGAAAGTCCATCTCTTTCAGATCAGCAATATCGCGCACGCCGGCATCGATGATCATGCCGCGGCATCCCCTGTTCTTTGCCGATGTCGCCAGCAGATCGCCGAAATACCCACCGTTTGACGGCGTAATCGTGCCCAGCAACATCACGTCACCGGGCTGGAGCTGCTCAATGGCCACATGAATCATCCAGTTGTCACAGGGTGGTGCGAGGATAGTAACGGCAGAACCGGCAATCCGTGCTCCAGAATATATAGGGCGCATATAGTCGGCCAGAAGACCTTTGCGGCCCTGAGCTTCATGCACTGTTGCCACGCCGAACTTCGCCAGCCCGTCAATGATGCCCTGATCGGCGCGTTCGATGTTCTGGACAACAATGCCCGTTGTTCCCGGCTGATGGTTCATTCCAGTTCATCCACTGTGCGAGGAAAAATTGTCTCAAAGCCCTCGGCATATTTCGCAGCCCGCCCACCGGCCTGTCCCCCCGAGTTGCGGCGGAAATGATTGCCCCGGTTTTCGGCAACATTCCTGTAGAAATCCCACAAGTGTTCCTGCCCTTGCATGCATTGGATGG
>CALIOE010000050.1 GCA_938044775.1 uncultured Rhizobiaceae group bacterium | reverse complement strand
TCTGTTTTCGAGGATTTTCTGCCTGGTGCGTTTCACCCGTGCTCAATTGCGCAGAACGTCTATTCCACGGTATTCGCCTATGATGACCGGGCATTTCTGGGCCAAAAACCGGAGAACATTTCAGATTTCTTCGACCTGAAGCGTTTTCCGGGCAAGCGTGCTCTATTGCGCAGCCCAGACGTCATTCTCGAATGGGCGCTTATGGCCGAAGGGGTGCCAATAAGTCAGGTCTATGATTTGCTGAGTACGGATCGCGGCTTGCGACTGGCCTTCCGTAAACTGGAGAGCTTGCGCGGCTCTATCATCTGGTGGGAAGAAGTGGGCACCCCGGCAGAAATGCTCAGCGATGGACGCGCCATCATGGCAAGCGGATACAATGGTCGTTTCTTCTCAGCTTCGCAGGAAAAAGGTGCGCCGATAACAATAGTCTGGGACGGTCAGGTCATCGGATACGAAGTCTGGGCGATCCTCGGCAGCACAAAGAAACAAGACGCGGCGGAGCGGTTTGTTCGCTTTGCCACCGCACCTGCGCAACTGGCAGCATTGGCTGAACTGATTCCCTATGGTCCGGCCCGCCGCTCGGCACTGTCCAGGGTTGGCCTTCACTGGAAAAGCGGTGTTCCGATGCGTGATCACCTCCCGAATGCACCGCAGCACATCAACCGCGCCCTCTTTGGCGACAGCCTTTGGTACGCCCGCACCAAAAAACTCCGCACCAAACGGTTTGAAGCATGGTTGGGTGGCGAATAGATTGGTTGCATTTCGGATTTGGTCTCAAACCCAGCGTTCGTGATCCGTATGAAAGACGACCGTTTGCAGCTAATAAAACGAACGGCGCGGTAGAGAAGATGACTACCCCGTCAGGAGGGCGATGGATGAAAAGTACGGACGGGCCTGACAGCGATGAGCCCACGATCGCATATTCCCCGCTGATGGACCTCTTTCCTCACGTTCTCACGCAGTGCCTTGGGGCACTTGAGGCTGTGATCCCGTTCTTCAATGCAATTGATCTGTCAGCCAAGGATGGTGAAGCGTACGATGAGTGGGAAACGCTGGTTCAGCAGTTCTTCAATTCATTCGTAGTCATGGCGATCACCGATGGCGATACTCCAGCCCCTGCCAGATTCAAGAAGCTGGGGTTTGCATGGGAGAAAGGCTCTGCCGGCACTGTCGTGTCTGCCAGGATGGGCAACAAACTCTACTTTCTGGACAATCTAATGTCCGAAGATGGTGTACAGATGACAATGGAGTGGGTTCCGCTCGAAAACGGGATACCAAACTACAAGGAAGCGTTTCGCGTTCAGGAGCTGGTGGCGTTTCATGAATTCCGAACGATCAATGTGGCGACGTGAACGCTCGATCGCTGCCGAATGGAGAGATACCCACGCTTGTGGTCCGTATCCAAAACGTCCGTTTGTGGATTCGATAAATTGGAAGAAAGGCGGAAAGTCAGGAACAGACCGACATTTGCGTCTACCGAACCAGTTCCGGCGGATCGACGCTCAGTTCGGACAGTCGGGCAATGCGGATTTCGCCGCGATTGTACGGGTCAATGGCGTCGGACAGAGCTGAAAAGCCGACTGCGCTCCCTGAACACGGCACCGCTGTCGCAATAACACCAATGGCTGGGTCTTGACCTTAGGGCTTCATCCAGTTCGTCGACGCGGAAAGCCAGCGTTTCCATTTACCGGGATTGTCCTTCATCCAGCCGTCAACGGCCTGATCGATGGTCATGTCTCCAGCATCGATCGTCTTTGTGAGACCTTCAATATCGTTTGGAGGCATGATCATCGTTTTCAGCATTCGTTCAGCATAAGGCCACTTCTGCCGCATGCCTGCCCAGATGATTTTCATTTCGGGCTCGCCCGCCCCGTTGCCTCTCAGTCCGCCAAGCGAAATGATTTTTTTGCCCGCAATAGCCTGCTCAAGCGCTTCTCTTTCTTTTGCCACAAAAAAAGCCGGGCTTACATGCGCTGCGCCCGACGCGATCATTTCAATCTGAGACCCGCCAAATTCAACAAACTCATACCTGAACCCAGCTCTTTTTAGTGTGCGCGCAAAAACATGTGCGGCGACCTTCTGCCGCGTCTGCTCGCCCAATCCGACGCGGATGGGATCTTTAGATTTACCCTGAGCGATGTTTGTCGTCGAAAATCCCGTCAAAAAGCAGAGGAACGCGAAGGCGAACGTACGAACCGAAGGATGCATCTGTTATCCACTTTGAAGGGTCGGGTGGGAAATTGATAGCATACGAGCCAATACTGGTCGAACTATGCCTCATGACGATATAATGGAGTTCAACATCCGCGATGGATCGCAAGCAAGCCTCTGGCCTTCTTCGCGGCCCGTCAGCCTGGCGCAATCGCAGGACGGCAGCACCCGACCAGGTCGCTGCGTCCCAGCTAAGCTTCTTCTGCCAGTGTGTGAAATTCTTTCAGCGCTTTTTCGAGCTTGTTGAAGGCCGTCTTGTTGGCGGGGATGCCGAACCGCAACCAGGTCGGCTGGCCGGGAAATGTTCGAACCAGAATGTGCTTTGAAAGCAAGTGAGCGTTAAGTTCCTCAGCGCGTTCGTTTCGCGACAACACATAAAGGGCGGTTCCACCGACAACCTCATGCCCCTGCGCCAGCAGCATGTCTTCCAGCGTGTCACGACCTGCCTGAAGCTTTGTCAGCGTTCGTTTGCGCCACTTGTCATCGCGCAGGGCCGCAGCCGCAAGATGAAGAGCGGGTCCGGATACCGCCCACGGGCCAAGCCGTTCCTCGAGACGCCCGGCCAGCGCCCGCGTCGTCAACGCTGCGCCAAACCGCAGCCCTGCCAGCCCATAAAACTTGCCCAGCGAGCGCAGAACCAGCAACCCATCCCGCCCCGCCTGATCTGAAATCGAAGATCTCGGGGCCACATCGGCAAAGGCCTCGTCGACAACCAGTAGACCGCCCTTGGGGCCGAGCCGCCTCGACAGATTGATCAGGTCATGCCGGTCGATAATGCGGCCATCAGGGTTGTTGGGATTTACGACGATAATAATCCGTGCTGTCCGCTCGGCGCTTTCAAGTCCATCCGTCATAAAGACCTGATGCCCTGCCCGCTGCCAGCACACACCGTGTTCCTGATAGGAGAAACCGACAACAGCGACATTTTGCGGTTTGTAGAGCAAAGGCAGCAACTGAATGTGCATCTGGCTGCCCGGAGCCAGCGACACAGCCGCCTTGTCGTTTGCACGATAGGCTGCTCGCACGGCTGATGCCGCGTCTTCCCATGCAACGTCGTCGGGAAGGTGCTGCCAGATACCCTTGTCAGCCCCTTCGAGGGCCTCCTTCACCGGCCAACCGTTTGCGTTGATGCCCGTCGACAGATCAAGCCACTTTTCGCGGCTTCCACCATGCAGGGCAACAGCTTCGTCCAGCCTTCCGCCGTGGGTCACGCGTGTCATGTGTCGTCTCTGAAGTCTATCAAATGCATGTAAGAACCTAGCACATTACCTATTCGCATTCCGCACCTACCAAGGTCTGTCCCCAGAGCATCACGCACCTCAAAAAGCGGCTCGGCATTGCCGGCGGAAACCACTGTGGAATAGTGGAACTCGTGCGCCGACAGCACCACTCCCTCCGGAGCGAACGGAAGCGAAGAAACCGGATTGGCCAAGCGATACCCCAAATGCAGCTTGCGATTCTCGAAGGTTGTAACGAGAGGCAGCAGGTTGGCCATATTGTGGCGCTGACCGGCTCCATCAACAAGCGCCTCTCCCAGCACCATATATCCACCGCATTCGCCGTAAATCAGCGCCCCCTGTTCCGCTGAACGGCCAAGCCCGTTGAGGAACTTGCGACTATCCGCAAGCGCTGCGCCGTGCAGTTCAGGATATCCGCCTGGAAGGTAGATTGCGTCGCTGGTTTCCGGCGGTGCCTCATCAGCAAGCGGCGAGAAAAAGCAGATCTGCGCGCCCTGTTCGCGCCAGCCATCGAGCAAATGCGGATAGCTGAACGAGAACGCCTGGTCTTTGGCAATTGCAATTCTCTGGCCGGGCGGTTTCAGTCTGACCGGTGACACAGCCTGGCCCGAGGCCTTCAATCCCGCTCGTTGGGTGCGAAGCGCTGCAACAGCGTCAAGGTCAACATTATCGGCCATAACGGCAGCTGCACCGGCGACAAAGGCCTCCAGTTCTCTGTGCTCTCCCGCCTGTACCAGTCCCAGATGCCGTGACGGCAATTTCAGGCCTTCATCACGGGGAACTGATCCCAGTACAGGCACTTCAACCGCCTCAAGCGCCGAACGAAGCATTTTTTCGTGCCGTTCGCTGCCAACCCGGTTCAGAATTACACCGGCGATCATCAATTCACTTCGGTGGTCGCGAAAACCCCGCACCAGTGCTGCAATGGAGTGAGATTGCCGGGCCGCATCCACCACCAGAATCACAGAAAGACCAAGCAAATCGGCCAGGTCAGCTGCAGATCCCGTACCGTCTGCAGCACCGTCAAACAGGCCCATCATGCCTTCAACAATAAAAAGATCCCGCGGCGTGGTTGGTCTGGCAAGATTCTGGAGCAAGGTCGGGCGCATGGCCCAGCAGTCAAGGTTGGTACAGGCATGCCCACCAGCATGGCTGTGGAAGGCCGGATCGATAAAGTCTGGTCCGGCCTTTGCCGAGGTGACAACCATACCGCGGTCACGCAACGCGCGGATCAAGCCAAGCGTCACCGTTGTCTTACCGCTTCCAGAATGCGGCGCAGCAATCAAAAAGCCCCTGCTCACGCGCTTTCGGCGGCCTGCCTGTTGCCAAGCGGGTCCTGTTGGAGAAGACGCCCTTCCATCGCGCCCATCCAGTCAAGCGCCGAGCGCAGGCGAACCACCTCGCCGAGCACGACAATTGCAGGTGGCTTCAGGCCAAGGGCACCCAAATCGCCAATGTTACCAAGCGTGGTCTCGTAGACCTGCATATCCGGCGTCGTTGCGCTGCAGACAAAAGCGATGGGCTCATCGGCGCTGCGTCCCGCCGCCATCAGCTTGTCAGCAATGGCGTGGGCATGTTTCATCGCCATATACATGACCAGAACCGGCGATCCTTTCGCCACACTGCGCCAATCAATTGCATCCGGCACGACTCCACCGGCATCATGACCGGTTAGGAAAGTGACGTTGTGATTGGTATCGCGGTGGGTGACCGGAATACCGGCATAGGCCAATCCGCCGATACCGGCCGAAACCCCCGGCACAATCCGGAACATCACACCGTGTTCGACCAGCGTCAGTGCTTCCTCGCCACCACGGCCGAAGACAAACGGATCGCCACCCTTGAGGCGGCATACTTTTAATCCCTGATTGGCCAGCTCGACGAGCTTTAACGAGATATCGCGCTGCATGGGTGACGGTTTGCCGCCGCGTTTTCCGGCATATTCCAATGCCGTGCCGGGAGCGGCGTAGTCCAAAATGCGCTCATCCACCAATGCGTCGTACACCACCACATCCGCCTGCCGTAATGCATTTATGGCATGCAGTGTCAGCAAACCGGGATCACCCGGACCGGCCCCCACAAGCCAGACCCATCCGGGCTCAAACTCGGGCAAATTGTCGAACACATCTTTCATGTGCTGACTATGCTGCAAACGGCAGGCTAAAACCATAGCTTTTGCGCCCGCTTTATGTCGCCTATAAGCCAATGATGAGTGCAGAACGACAGGATAAGCCGAATGGCGAATTGCAGCGAGGCTGGACCACCGGCGCGTGTGCAACCGCGGCAACAAAGGCAGCGCTGATTGCCTTGATTACAGGCGATTTCCCGGATCCGGTGGCAATAGTTCTGCCAAAGGGCGAAGCACCGCATTTTCCACTCTGCTATGAGGCCATCAACGACAGTGGAGCACTGGCCGGTATTGTCAAAGATGCCGGTGATGACCCCGATGTCACCCATGGGGCCACGATCATCGCCCATGTTGTGCCATTGCCGCCCGGTTCAGGCATTGTTTTTAAGGCGGGAGATGGTGTCGGCACCGTCACCAAAGCCGGACTGCCCATCGGGCCGGGCGAACCCGCCATCAACCCTGTACCACGCCAGATGATGCGCGATGTTGTCGGAGAAATCTGCGCCGAGCACATGTTACCGCCTGACATCCAGATCACGATCTCAGTTCCTGGAGGTGGCGAACTGGCGAAGCAGACGTGGAACCCGCGTCTCGGCATTGTTGGTGGAATTTCAATCCTTGGCACGACAGGCGTCGTTCATCCGTTTTCCTGCTCAGCCTGGATTCACTCCATCCATCGCGGTGTCGATGTCGCCCGGGCGGCCGGCTACGAGCGCGTGATCGGTGCAACAGGATCAACCTCCGAAGCCGCAGCTCAGGCGCTTTATGAGCTGCCGGAAACCGGGCTTCTCGACATGGGTGATTTTGCCGGAGGGTTGCTCAAATATCTTCGGGTCCATCCCGTGCCCAACATCACCCTCGCCGGGGGGTTCGCCAAGCTTGTAAAGATGGCGCAGGGCGCATTGGACCTGCATTCCGGCCGCAGCCAGGTGGATTTCGAGTGGCTCGCCAGGGAAACAGCCAAGCTGGTCAGTGACGGAAAGCTGGATGCTGCGGTCAAACAACAAATCCTCGAGGCCAACACCGCGGCAGAAGTGTTGTCAGTGACCCAGGGTCTCGGCCTCGATCTTCCAGCCGTTGTTGCCGGCAAAGCGCAGGAGACCGCAAGAGGCGTGTTGCGCGATGCGCCGGTTGCAGTGGAAGTCATTGTCGTGGGCCGTCAGGGCGAGGTTCTTGCCCGTGTCAATTGAGAAGCCTGACGGAACCATCTTAATCCTCGGTGGAACCCGTGAAGCGGCGCTCCTGGCGGGCGAGCTTGTCAGCCAGGGTCACGACGTCATCACCTCGTTGGCCGGCCGTACAAGAGAGCCCGCACCGCTCGCCGGCGCTGTCCGCACCGGTGGATTCGGAGGTGCTCACGGCCTGGCGCACTGGTTGTTGGAGAACCGCATCACGCGATTGATCGATGCCACGCATCCCTTCGCTCTACAGATCAGCGCCCATGCCGAAGAAGCCGCGCGGAAAGCCGGCATTCCTCTCGACAGCCGGATCCGTCCGCCCTGGAAGAAACTTGAAGGCGACATCTGGCAGGAGGTGGGGTCGATAGCGGAAGCCGCGACTGCAACACCATCCGGTGCCCGGGCTTTACTGGCGCTGGGCTCGCAGCACATCGCCCCGTTCTTCACCCGTGACGACGTGCATTTCGTTGTCCGCATGGTGGATGCGCCAGCGCCGTCCCTGCCGCTCGCCAGTCACACGCTGATCCTGGGGCGGCCAAACGACAACCGGGCCGACGAAGCGACCCTGCTCCGCAACGAGAAAATCACTCACATAATCTGTCGGAATTCGGGTGGGCGGGGCGCCTATGCCAAGATTGAGGCCGCGCGGCAATTGGACCTGCCCGTCATTATGATCGGAAGGAAAGATAAATGAACAGGCCGCCGGTTTTCGACATCGACCCCCAAGCATTCTGGAAAGACCCCTACCCGTCACTTGCCGAGATGCGAAAGTCTGCCCCTATCTGCTTCGTCCCCCAGCTCAACGCCACCTTGATGACCCGGCGCGACGACATATTCACCTGCGAAAAAAACATCGCCGTGTTCTCGTCAGATCAGCCAGGTGGCCTGATGACGGAACTGATGGGCGAAAACATGATGCGTAAGGACGGCCAGCCTCATCTCGAAGAGCGCAAACAGGCATTTCCTGCACTCTCTCCACGCACTGTGCAGAGTGTCTGGAAGGCTCATTTTGAGCGCCAAACCGCCGCTGTTCTGGACGAGATTGACAATCGCCGGACTGTGGACCTGGTCGGCGACTTTGCCATGCCGGTGTCGGGTCATGCGCTGCGCCACATAACCGGACTGACCTGTCTCTCAGCGGGTGATATGGATGGCGCTTCGCAGGGCATGATCGACGGGGTCGGCAATTATGCCGGGTCTCCGGAGGTCGAGGCGCGCTGTCATGCCGCCACAGCTTTGATTGATAACGCCATCGACACAATGCTGCCGAAACTTGAGAAACAACCTGATTCAAGCATGCTGAGTGTCCTGCACCGCACCGGGCAGAAACTGGCCAGCATTCGCGCCAATATCAAACTGGCAATCAGCGGTGGCCAGAACGAACCCCGCGATGCCATTGCCGGCTGCGCCTGGGCACTGCTCACCCATCCCGAACAGCTGCAACTGATTGGCGAAGGCGGCGCCACATGGCGACAGGCATTTGAGGAATATGCCCGATGGGTTTCACCAATCGGCATGTCGCCGCGGCGTATAGCGCAACCGTTCAGCTGGAACGGAGTGGATCTGGAGCCAGAAAGCCGACTGTTCTTCATGTTTGGATCAGCCAACCGTGACGAGAGCATATTTTCAGACCCTGACAGGTTCGACATCACACGCGATACGTCAAAGGCCATCTCTTTTGGTGCCGGCCCACATTTTTGTGCGGGTGCGGCCGCCTCAAGAACACTCATTGCGGAAGTCGCACTGCCAATGCTGTTCGATCGTTTTCCCAACATGGCTCCAGACGGCGCTGCTGCCTTCGGAGGCTGGGCGTTTCGCGGGCCGCTTGCCGCCCCTGTAAATTTGAACAAATAGCATCTGCTTCAGCAGAATTCCGATTGATCGCGGCGCCAGCGTGACTAAATGATCAGGCGGGGTCATAATGATGCCGTGCCTCACGTGCAAAGGCACACCCGACGCCTGTGACGCAAGTTTTGCTGTCACAAGTGACATCAACATCTGTCGAGCGGCTTGAGAGCCGTGCGCAGCAACCCGCTGGCAATTGAATGAAACCTCGCCTCCCGTACTACCTTGTTTCGATCATTGTTGTGATGCTCACTTTATTTGGTTGCGCCCGCAACGAAGTAATCCTTGCCCTGGCCGTAAGCGACGAGAGCGTAGCGACCGTCGAGCAAATTCATGTGGCGACACTTCGACAGCCATCCGAAAGCCTGTTGTCGGTCTATTCGGGCGACCGCGCGCAGCAATTGAACTTTGCCCAGATCGCGGTATCGGTGCCCAAAAAGCGCGTGCCCGGCACCATCACCTACCCCTTCAAAGCACCAAACCTCGAAACCCAGTTTGCAGCGGTGGGACACACCACCAATAAAAGCGAAGCGCAGTTTATCAAATCGATCAATGACCAGCTTGCGACTCTTCCACGAGCCGACCGAAACATCTTTTTGTTCGTGCATGGCTACAACACCAATTTCGCATCCGGTATTTTTCGCCAGGCGCAAATGTACACAGACTTCGAAATCGAAGGCGTGGCAGTGAATTTTTCGTGGGCTTCGGCCGGCAAAACACCGCTATATCTCTACGACCGTGACAGTGCCCAGATCGCGCGCGAAGGATTGCGGCAGACACTCAAGACCCTGGTCAAGACCAGAGCCACGGGGATCGTCTTGCTGGGACACTCAATGGGCGGCTTTGTGACGATGGAAACGCTGCGCGACCTGGGCCTGCGCAACGAGCGTAGTGTGCTGAAGAAAATCGACGCCCTAATCCTGGCGTCGCCCGACATTGACGACGAAGTTTTCAAGCAGCAATTGGCTGCCATAGACCCGGTTCCAAGCCCCTTTGTTGTGTTTGTCTCCAAAAAGGACCGGGCGCTGCGGGCCTCGCAGACCCTCGCCGGAGGCCAGGCCCGCCTGGGCGAAGGTGCCAACATCGAGCAGCTTCAGGCCAAAGGCATTACCGTAATAGACCTGAGCACCATTTCCGATGGTCAAGATGCCGCCAACCACACAACATTCGCAACCTCCGAAACGCTGCTTAAGATGGCAAAAGGCGGCGCCTTTAGCCGCCGAGCACTGTTGGGCGAAAAAAAGGCCTCCCCCTTGAAGCCTCTTGGCGATGGCATTGGAGCCGTGAGCGATGTTGCATCATCGATTATCTACCTCCCGGCCAAAATTGCGGGCGTGCGGTAGAGACTGGACTGGCGGGCAAATTACACTAGCATTTCAGCGATTCTCACAGGGGAGCACGCCATTATGGATAGTATCAAGAAATACGGACCTCACCTTTTCTACATTCTGCCTGCCCTTGCCTTTCTCGCCGCAGGCAGCGCCAAACTGATGGGCGTCGAAATGGTGCATCAGTCATTTTCTGTAATGGGGTTGCCGGGCTGGTTTGGCTACTTTATCGGCGCCTGTGAGGTTGCGGGCGCTGTGGGCCTGTTCCTGCCTCGGCTGCGCAAACTGGCAGCTGCTGGACTGGCCCTCATCATGATCGGAGCCAGCTATTTTCACATCGCCTACGCCGTACCAAGTGCTGTTCCTGCGCTGGTTTTGCTGGTCTTGATGGTAGTGACAATCATCTGGAACTGGACAGACGAAGTTTCAGCCTAGCGCATAGCGGTGATAATGAAGCGGCCTTAAACTGCGAGCTTCTTCTTTCCTCGATTGCGTAACACATGGCTGTAGTCGGCATTGTACAGATCGCTGTCGCGGAACTCGACGTCGCCCAGAACAGGCCCAACCATCACCAAAGCCGTGCGGGTGATCTTGGCCTTGCGAACTTCGTCTTTCATCCCCGCCAATGTGGTACGTATGTAAAGTTCATCCGGCCAGGTGGCGCGATAGGCGATGACGACGGGGCAATCAGCACCATAGTAAGGTTCCAGTGCCTCTCGAATATAGACCAGATTGCGGATCGACAGATGAATGGCCAGCGTGGCGCCGGACTGGCCCAATATTTCAAGCTGTTCGCCCCTGGGCATGGAAGACGCCTTCATACCGGTACGTGTGATAATGACCGTCTGGGCAATCTCCGGAAGGGTGAGTTCCGTTTTTAACCTGGCAGCCGCCGCAGCAAAGGCCGGCACACCAGGCACCACGTCATAGTCGATGCCCAGCTTGTCCAGACGCCGCATCTGTTCCGCCACCGCGCCATAGATTGCCGGGTCACCCGAATGGACACGGGCCACATCCTTGCCTTCCGCATGCGCCCTTTCCATTTCAGCGATAATTGCATCCAGATGCATCGGCGCCGTGTCCATGATCAGGGCACCGGCCGGCGCCGCCTCGACAATCTCTGCCGGGACGAGTGATCCGGCATACAGGCAAACGGGACAGGCCTCGATAATCCGCAGGCCACGCACAGTGATGAGATCGGCGGCTCCCGGCCCGGCCCCGATGAAATGAACGGTCATGCCGCACTCCCGATTTTGGTACCTTCTTTCGCGGCGTATCCGCGGGGTGTATAGACCCATGTTTTGCCGTCACCGGTTTTAACCGTGCGGGTGTCCGACGAACCGACAATAACAACAGTCAGCATGTCCACATCATCGATGTTGAGCTCTGCCAGCGGCACGACCCTCAATTTCTCGCCTTCGCGACCAAGATTGGTGGCCAGAACAACCGGCGTATCGACCGGCCTGTGTTCCAGAAGGATATCGCGTGCATAGGCCAGTTGCGTCCGGCGTCGCCTGGAGACCGGATTATAGAAAGCAATGACAAAGTCGCCTTCCGCGGCGGCCTTCACCCGCATCTGAATGGACGGCCAGGGGGTCAACAGGTCGGACAGAGATATCGTGCAAAAATCATGGCCAA
>CALIOE010000049.1 GCA_938044775.1 uncultured Rhizobiaceae group bacterium | reverse complement strand
GATGCGATGCGACGAGTTCGCCGCCGCGGACATTGTCCAGATAGACACAGCGGTCCTCGAAACCTTTCAGCAGGCGATTCATCAGCACAGAGCTCGTGTTGAGCGTCATGAGTTCGGAAAGCTGTTCGTCGTCCAGATTATCGGAGTGAACAACAATGCCCTCACATTGGCGATCGAGCAGCGATTGCCAGGCCTCTTTCTCACCATTGGCGGTCTCGCGGCTGGATTCCGCGATTGTCTTATAGCCCAGGTCGGACAGAGCATGCTCGGCACCATCGATCATCTGCCCGTAATAGGCGGATGAAAACCGGTTGATGACGACGCCGATCGTGCGTGACGAGCGGCTGGCCAGACCACGGGCAACCACGTTGGGTCGATAGTGCAGGGCGGCAATCGCCTCCTGCACGGCAGTGCGGGTCTTTTCGTCGACAACTTCGGGCTTGTTGATGACGCGCGAGACCGTGGCGGTCGAGACACCGGCCTTTCGCGATACATCCAGCATGGTCACCATGTGAGAAACTTCATGTACTTATCAAAAACACAAAAACGCCACTTGTATGCGCTTACAACCGCGATATTGTCACATGTAAGCGCTTTCATCAAGTCTAGACCAAATTAACTGACCTTGCTGATGGCGCTGTTGCATAGCGGAGGACCAGGACGTGTTTCAGCCCAGACGGAGTTTTCTCATTCCATTGTTGCTTTCTCTTGCCGCGCCGCAGGCGCTGGCACAGCAGATCATGCCGCAGGAATTTCCCCTCCAGATCAACGAGCTGCCGAAGGATCAATGGAACAAAAACCGACTGGTACCGGAACGGATAGAAGGTGGGCTGAGGCTCGTTGATAAAGACAGCGCCCCCTTCAACGATGCCAGTTTCTGGCAGGTTAGTTTCAATGAAGCCTTGCCCTACGGTCGCAAGGAGTTTTCCTTCAGCCTGGAGGTCGATCCCGAGCACAAACCATTGTGGGGAAATTCCCTGATGCAGCCAATCCTCAACGGCAAGGAAGCCGTTCCGGCCCTTGATGAGACGGGCAACCCGGCCTTTGAAAAAATCATTGCCGATGACGGAAAGGGATTCATTTCCGTGCAATCGGGAACAATAAGGCTGGCGCTGAGCCGGTCTGAGAAGATGCTGGGAACGTTTTCCTTCATGACCGCTGGTGCACAGGGATATAACATTGCGATGAAGGACTTCAAAGTGACTGTCTGGCCAGAAAACGATGATCGGGTCTGGCCACAAAGACCGCATGTGTCTGCCCTGGGTTACACGCCCGATGAAGACAAAATACTCTTCGTAGAATGGAACGACGACGATGAGAGCAGAGCTGTTCAGTCAACAAAGTTGACGTTGACGGGGCCAGACCTGTCGGAGGAGATTCAGGTTGCCCTTCCGCTTCATCCGTCGGCAGCCTCTGCTTCCAGGGTGAGCCAGGTGGACCTCAGTAAGTACCGGACACCGGGTAAGTACATCATCGATGTTCCTTCATTTGGGACCCGAACCGAGGCTGCCTCGACCAGTTTCGAGATACTGAAAACGTCGGATCATCTGACCCAATTGCGCGACGAGGCCTGGGGTGTTTTCTATTGGATAACAGACAACGAAGACGGCCCTTTTCCCAAGGCACACACCCAGGATGCTGCAGCAAAAGTGTTTGGCACGAATGGCGAGACCCGAGACGTGCGGGGAGGGTGGTTTGATGCGGGCGACTACGGCAAGTATTCCGTCAACGGCGCCTACAGCGTCAGCCTCGTCTTGCTGACCGGGCTGTTGGCGCCAGACGCACTGGCCCACTCTATTTCGCCAATTGCGGGCGGCGAGGACTCACGCCCGGATTGGCTGGACGTTGCCGATGCGCAGCTGGACTGGCTTTACAAAATGCAGCGTGCAGACGGAGGAGTGAACCACAAAGCAACAACAAGAGACTGGCCGAATCTTGACACCAGGCCGACGGACGACCGGGCTGTAAAATGGTTGATGCCGGTATCTTCGACTGCGACAGCAGGGTTTGCTGCGGCCATGTCGCTGGCCGCACGAGCCTACGCTGCCTCACCGGTCAAAGCAGACAAGGCAAAATCGGCGCGTTTTCAAAAAGCCGCAGAACGCGCACTGGGCTGGCTGGAAGCCAACCCGAATCTGACCATGATAGAAGACCGCTATGATGGCGCTGAATATGGTGGACCTTACACTGACACTGACGATTCCGATGAGCGGTTTTTCGCGGCAGCTGCCTATGCAACTCTGACACGCGATGCCACCGCAATACCGCTCGTTGCGGATCTGCTTGACCAGAGGCGGGCCGCTCTAAGCCAGAGCAACAACGATACCTACTGGGGCGGTGTCGATTTACTTGGTTTCTGGGCGCTCAAGAGTGGCGAGAGCATTTTATCGCCAGAGGAAAAGTCAAAAGTTGATGCTGCACTCGCGAGCGCCGCGCACAAATGGCGCATCAAAAAGGTCAAATCCTCCTGGGGCATTGCTATGGGAGACAACGATCCGTTTCCCTGGGGCTCCAACAGCGTCATAGCAACGGTCGGCTGGCACTGGTTGCTCTGGTCTTTCGTCAGCGGCGACGAAAAATATGTTTCGCCCGCACAGGATCAATTGCACTGGTACTTTGGCCGCAACCCGCTTGGACAAACATACATAACAGGCTCGGGAAAGAAGGCCGCCAAAAATCCTCATTTTCGTCCTTCGGTCTCCGGTGCCATCAAACTGCCCAACGGACTGCTGGTTGGTGGGCCGAATTCAGTCAACCTGGCGGGAGACCCCACGGCCGGTGGCCTGAGCGGTCAGCCACCAATGCGCATGTATGTCGACGATAAGGAAAGCTATGCGACAAACGAGGTTGCGATAAACTGGCAGTCCGCATGGGCGGTCTACACAAGCCTTCTGGTGCACATGCAGTGATCTGAACGCCCGGAATCAGCGCTCGACTATCAACGCGAGGTTTCCTGGTTGTTGTTCGTATCTTCAACACCCGGCCGAGCGTCATCATCAAACGGCTCGTCGTCTCCCAATGGCGTTTCGAACTTGTCCTGACCCGACTCGGCTTCACCGCTGAGTGTCTCGACAGGGTTTACAGGCGCGCCGTTGGGCGATGACCGCAAAAAGAAATCCAGATATTCCTGCATCGCTCCGGTCATCTTGAACGGGCCGATTGGCGCAACGCCCGGTGCTGGAACAAAAACCGCGTAGTTCGGCCGGATCAGTGTTTTGCTGCCGGCTGAATTCGAGACTGATATTATACCGCTGCGGTCCAGCGTGTTCTTGCCGGTTCCCGGGCCGCGAAGGACAGTGAGGCTGGCGCGTCGGAGGTCAGCATTTGGTGATGAAATGCCCGCAATTCCGGCCAGGGCGACTGCGTCCTCGCCGACAATGCCTTCAAAAAAGGTCCCTCGAATACCGATGGTTGCCGAAGGTGTGGAAACACTCGCATTGGTCGGATTGTTCTTGCCTATGCGTCCGCTCATAAACCGGAACGCTCCCCTGGTTACGCGCGCGCTGACTTCGCCAACACTTGTTTCGGGATCATAGACAAATTTGTCGATCGTCAGCCGGCAGTTCTGACCGACGGTAAAGGTTGAGCGGTCCAGCAACAATATCTGCAGGGCACTGTCATCCTTGGTCAGGACGCGGTCTTCCAACTTGATGTCATCGCGCACGCGGGCCTTTCTTTGAGCACCTCCGGTGCTTACAAAGACTTCGCCTCGAACCGCAGCGCTGGTTCCAACAGTGGGTGCTGCCGTTGCAGCGACCATCCAAAGACCAGACGCGAATCCCGCGATCAGCAGCAGTCCATTTGTTTTCGAGAGCGATGTGAGAACAGCTTTTGTCATTTTCCGTTCTCCGACTTAAAACGCGACGCGTTTTGTGAACATGATGTCGCCTGAGACATTGTGATAGTTCTGACCGAAGAAACTGGATTGCTGCTTACGGTAGGACACGCCCGCTTGGGCGACTATGTCACCGATACTTTCCGGCAGTTCGACACCAATGCGTGAAAACAGCGTCTGCAAGGGTGCTCCAACGGCCGCCCGGGCGTAGTATCGTTCGTCTTCACGGCCCTGAAACACAAAGCCTCCGAAACTGCGGTCATCGAAATTCGCTACTGTATAAACCCCGGTCAGAGCCAGATAACGTCCTTCTCCAAACAGTGTTGTCGACTTAATGCGCAGCTTGCCTTCGTCATAGGAGAAGATATCATTCTGAGCATTCTTGCGCACATAGGTCCCGCTGATTTCGAAGGTCTGGTAGTCGGCGGGTCGCCATTTTATCCCAGCCTGCGCGTAGGAGCGCCAACCGTCGCGCAGGTCGCCAACAAAGCTGAAGTCGGTGGTCGAGAAATTGTCGTAGACGGCCTGGCCGTTGACGAAGAAATCGACCTGTTCTGAAAGCGTCCAGGTTGTGTCGACACCGCCACCGACCTGTGTGCGGTATTTCTGATATTGCTGAAACGTACCGCCATAAAGGAAATAGGGCTTTATTACCCGGTCGGGACCAAAAAATGCCCCGCCAATGCGGGTCGTGGCATTCAGGTAGTCGGCGGCATCCAGTTCAAAGAATTCGTTGATGTGGGAATCCACCTGCAGGAACAGATAGTCACCTTGTCGCCCATCGATGTCGCGTTCGATTCTGATCATCGCGCCGCCGGTAATGGCTCCGTCGGATTCATCGCCCGCGCCGAAGAAAAAAACATCATCATTCGCGAAGCGACCAGGATTGCTGTCCAGTCGTCCACCAGCGGTGAACCGCCCGGTAATTCGCAGGCTGTCGGACTGTTGTAGTGCAAGGTTCAGGTATTTTACCCGGTCGCGCTCTTTATCAGACGGGAGCCCGCGGCCCTCAAGCAAGCGCAGTTCGCGGATGGAGCCTTCTAAGTCGTCCAGACGGTACAGGACAATTCCGTAAAAGAGGCGGACGGAGTCCCAGTTCGGGCGGTTCAGGAGCAGTCGTTCCAAGGCTGAAGCAGCCTGTTGAAGGCGACCGTTGGCAACTTCCTGCCGAGCATAGTCCAGGTTGATTTGTAGATCATCCGGTGCATCGAGGACATTTTGGAAGGTAATCGGGCCACTTTGTGCGAGTGCCGTGGATGCAACCGGCAGACTCATCCCGACAGCCAGCAATCCGGCGCTGACGGCACGTTTTAGCCGACCCTTTTTATCCAACGATCTAATTAGCGCGGCGTAACGCATCCACCATCCCTCAATTGCGCCCCCGGGTACTGGTATCTATTGGACAGAAGCAAAGTCAATTGCTGTGCTATTTATCACGTTGAGTCCGTTGAGTTTTGGGTTCAATTGGTCGGACAATGCGCCTTTTACGCAACAAATTTGCTCTGATTCGGGCGTTTCGCTGTTTGTGGCGTTATGTATGCTGCCGCCCCGGAACCGGATATGTTGAACTATTCAGGTTCAAAAAACCTCAGCGCTCAGAACTTCCTGAAGAAGCGGGTGCGGTCGAACATGTCCTCAAGCTGCTCCATACGCTCCCGGGTCGTCGACCAGTATCGCTCCTGGACTTCCGCAATAATGATCTCGGTTAGCAAAGTGCTGGTCACAGATGAATCCCACGCTGATGGAACCACAATGCGGCTGCTGAAACAGATGTCGGCAAAGGCATTTACGGGTGATTGCCACTGATCGGTGAACAATACGATCCTGGCGCCTTTCTCCCGGGCGAACTCCGCCAGTCGCAGAGTGCTGTTTTCATAGCGGCGGATGTCAAAGATTACGACAACGTCACCTTCCTTTATGTCCAGCAGATAGTGCGGCCAGGCATTTGAGCTTGAATTGATGTGTGTCACCCGCTCCCGAATCACCTGTACGTGAAGGAAAAAATAATCGGCAAGAGTTCGGGTGATGCGGCCGCCGACAACAAATACTGCACGTCCCGGATCGGCGATCAAAGTGCATGCCTGATCGAATGTTTCAGTGTCGATTTCGCCAAGAGTCTGACTGATGTTTCCGATTACGGCCTCAGTGAACCGGTTCAGGATATGGCCGTCTGGTGCTTTGTCGGCCCAGCGGTCGCGTTTGGCGATGGGGCCGGATATTTTCTCGTCCAGCTCGCGGCGCAGGGCAGCCTGAAATTCAGGAAATCCGGAATATCCCAGCTTTTGGACCAGACGGGCAACCGTGGGGGTTGAAACATCTGCCGCCTCCGCAATCGTGGTGATCGTTCCCAACCCTGACACCGGATAGTTTTTGAGCAGCAGACCGGACAATTGTCGTTCGGCTCTGGTCAGTTCTCCATCCCTGGCATGCAACCGCTCGGCTATCGTGTTGTCAGTCAAGATCTTCTCCCTTTCCGCCGTGGCGTTGATGGATCCAGCCGCCGCCTTGGAACTTATTTAGAAGAAATATTGACAAGAGTTCATACATTGAAGAGAATTTTACAGAAATTTTGAGGAGCATTCAACTGCATGCTTGCACAGCGCGCCAATTCTGATGAATCGCGGGTTGTTTCCGTCTTCAATCCGGAAGGGAAATTTCCGGTTCTGATTGTCTGCGAGCATGCCTCAAATCACATTCCCGAAGCCTTCGGCGACCTCGGTCTGCCGGATGAGGCGCGTGACGGTCACATCGCATGGGACCCTGGCGCCCGGGAAGTTTCTGAGCACCTGGCCCGGCTGTTCGATTCGCCGCTCGTGATCAGTGAAGTTTCCAGGCTCGTCTACGATTGCAACCGACCGCCGGAAGCAGCCGACGCCATAGTCTCGCAAACTGAGCTCGATCAGGTCCCGGGCAATGTTGGGCTGGATGAATCGCAACGTGCGCTCCGGATCGAGCGCATCTACCGGCCGTTTGAGCAATGCGTCTCGCAAACGCTGGCAAACATCGGAAAACCGTCTGCGCTGGTGACAATTCATAGTTTCACACCAGTGTTTTTTGGCAAGCAGCGGAGTGTTGAGCTGGGCATATTACATGATGATGACAGCAGGCTTGGCAGCGTCATGCTCCAGCTCGCTCCTCGTTACACCGGCTTGAACACACATCGTAACCAGCCCTATGGCCCCGAAGACGGCGTGACGCACACGCTTAAGGTCCATGGCATTGCCAATGGCATATTGAATGTGATGATTGAAATCAGAAGCGATCTGATCGCCAACGCAACCCAATGTCTTGAAATGGCGACCGTGTTGCATGGCCTGATGGCCGAGAGCCTCAGATCCTGTGGTTTTCGTGAGACAGAGGACACGGCAAAGGCATGAACATCGCCCGCTCCTACATCCGTGTCATAGATCGCGTGAACTACCGGATCGGCCGCGTGGTGATGTACGGAATATTTGTGATGGTCGCCATTTTACTGTGGTCGTCCGTTTCGAAGACATTTTTCCTGCCGTCGCTGTGGACTCTTGAAATCGCACAATTTGCGATGGTCACATATTACATTTTGGGTGGTCCCTATTCCATCCAGCTCGGCTCAAACGTGCGAATGGACCTGTTCTATGCTGAGTGGAGTGATCGCAAGAAAGCCCAGATCGACGCTTTCACGGTGCTTTTCCTGATCTTCTATCTCGGTGTTCTCCTGTATGGCGCCATCGACAGCACATCCTACTCGTTCCAGTACACCGAGCGCAGCCCAACGGCCTGGCGCCCTTATCTGTGGCCGATCAAGGTGATCATGTGCATCGGTATTTTCCTGATGCTTCTGCAGGCCATATCGGAATTGCTCAAGGATATTCTCCGGCTGCGTGGGGAAAGCGTGTGATGTCACAAGAGATGATCGCGATATTCATGTTTGCATCGATGATGTTGATGCTGCTCACAGGGCAACGCGTTTTTGGCGCAATTGGCGCCGTTGCTGCAGTTGCGGCTCTGGCACTTTGGGGAACGGGTGGTTCCGACATTCCGTTTTCGTCGGCCATGAAGTTGATGAAATGGTATCCATTGCTGACGCTGCCCATGTTCATCTTCATGGGTTACATCCTGTCGGAATCCCGTATTGCCGACGATCTTTACAAGATGTTTCACGTCTGGATGGGGCCCGTCAGCGGCGGTCTCGCCATCGGTACGATCGGTCTTATGGTTCTGATCTCGGCCATGAATGGGCTCTCGGTTGCGGGCATGGCCATCGGAGCCACCATCGCCCTTCCGGAACTGCTTCGTCGCGGATACGACAAACGCATGGTGACTGGCGTCATTCAGGCCGGATCGTCGCTCGGCATTCTTGTTCCTCCGTCTGTAGTGCTGGTTCTGTATGCCATGATCGCTCGTCAGCCCGTGGGGCAGCTCTGGCTGGCAGGCATATTGCCTGGTCTGATGATGGCGTCGATGTTCATTCTCTACATCTACATCCGCTGCAAATTGCAGCCGGAGCTCGGGCCAGTGCTGCCAAAGGAAGAGCGCGACGTTTCCTTCGGCGAAAAGATGCGGCTCCTCGGCGCCGGCGTTCTTCCGCTCGCCATCTTCGCGGCGATGATGGTACCTTTCGTGAACGGCTGGACATCACTGGTGGAAAGTTCGGCTATCGGCGCGATGACGGCCTTTATGGCGGCAGTTTTTAAGCGCCGTATGACCCGTGACGTTTTCGAAGTGTCGGTGCGTCAGACCCTCGCGATCTCCTGCATGTTCATGTGGATTATTCTCGCCGCGCTGGGGTTTGGGGCTGTATTCGATGGCCTGGGAGCGGTGCGGGCAATCGACAGCTTGTTTACCGAACAGCTTGGTCTTGATCCGTGGATGATACTCATCCTCATGCAGCTTTCGTTCCTTCTCATGGGAACATTCCTTGATGACACAGCCATGCTCGTCATTGTCGCACCGCTGTATGTTCCCCTGGTCAAAGTGCTCGGATTCGACCTGATCTGGTACGGCGTTCTTTACACGATCACCACCCAGATTGCGTATATGACACCGCCCTTTGGCTACAACCTCTTCCTCATGCGGGCCATGGCGCCCCCCGAAATCACCCTGAAGGACATCTACACTTCCATTCTGCCCTTTGTCTGCGTGATGGTGCTGGCATTGGCGCTGGTAATGCGATTTCCCGAAATCGCCCTTTGGCTGCCCAACCTGATCTACGGAAACTAACGAGAACTTCGAAAAGAAGCGGACAAAAGATGGTCGCAAGACCGGAAACCTGAGTGAAACAAGGAGATTATCATGACGACAAGACGCACATTTATTAAGGGTGCGGCCGTCGCCGCACCAGCTGCGGCTTTGGCCACTCCGGCGCTTGCCCAGTCAAAGATCAAGTGGCGCCTGCAGACCTATGCCGGTGCCGCCCTGGCCGAACACGTCATCAAGCCGGCCATTGACAGCTTCAACAAGATTGCCCGCGATGAAATGGAGATCGAGCTTTACTTCGCCGATCAGCTGGTACCGACCGGCGAGCTTTTCCGCGCCATGCAAAAGGGCACGATCGATGCGGTACAATCCGACGATGATTCCATGGCCTCGCCAACTGAAGTTACCGTGTTCGGTGGGTACTTTCCCTTCGCCAGTCGCTACTCGCTCGATGTGCCCGTGCTTTTCAATCAGTATGGCCTGAATGAAATCTGGGATGCGGAATACTCCAAGGTCGGCGTAAAACACATTTCCGCCGGCGCCTGGGATCCTTGCCATTTTGCCACAAAGGACCCGATCAACAGCCTTGAGGATCTCAAGGGCAAGCGCGTGTTCACCTTCCCAACAGCTGGACGGTTCCTGTCACAGTTCGGCGTTGTGCCGGTGACGCTCCCCTGGGAGGACATCGAAGTCGCCGTGCAGACGGGTGAGCTCGATGGTATCGCCTGGTCGGGCATCACCGAGGATTACACGGTTGGATGGGCCGATGTGACCAACTACTTCCTGACCAACAATATTTCCGGCGCCTGGGCCGGCTCGTTCTTTGCCAATATGGATCGCTGGAACGAGCTACCCGATCATCTGAAGGAACTTCTGATGGTCTGTATGGAACAGAGCCACTACTACCGTCAGTGGTGGTACTGGGGTGGTGAGGCGGCGCTGCGCGTGAATGGACCCAAGATGAAGCTGACGACGATTCCTGACGAAGAATGGGCGCAGGTTGAAACCGCAGCGGTCAAATTTTGGGATGAGATAGCAGCTGAATCCGAGACCAAGGCAAAGGTCGTCAAGATCATCAAACAGTACAACGCTGACATGGTGAAAGCCGGCAGGCCGTATCGCTACGGTTGATCCGATATTCGATCCTCCGCCATGCGGAGCTCAATACACACAAGCGCCGGTGTGACCGGCGCTTGTGTTCCCAATATTCAAGGGCGTCAGGCCCGTCAAAGGCACGAGTAAGATGGCTGGACCACTTTCATTTGAAGAGCTGAAAAGACTGGTGGACCAAGGAGCGGTTGATACCGTCCTGGCCTGTCTGGTTGATATGCAGGGTCGTCTCATGGGCAAGCGTTTTCACGCGAACAACTTCGTTGACACTTCGTGGGAGGAAACCCATTGCTGCAACTACCTGTTGGCAACCGATTTGGAAATGGCCACTCCTGATGGTTATGCCTCAACCAGCTGGGAGGGTGGCTATGGCGACTACGTGATGAAGCCGGATCTGGAAACCTTGCGTCCGGTTCCGTGGCTTGAAGGGACTGTGATGGTGCTCTGCGATGTGCTCGATCATCATACTCATCAGGACGTTCCCCATTCTCCCCGTGCCGTTCTTAACAAACAGGTCAGACGGGTGGAGGAACTGGGTTTTGTCGCCAAAACTGCAACCGAACTGGAGTTCTTTCTCTTCGAGAAAAGCTTCGATGAAATCCGCAAGTCAGGGTATCGTGATCTCGAGCCAATCAGCGGCTTCAACGAGGACTATCACATTCTGCAGACAACCAAGGAAGAGGTGGTCATGCGGCCGCTTCGCAATCACCTCTATTCCGCCGGGATACCGGTTGAGAATTCCAAAGGGGAAGCTGAGGCCGGGCAGGAAGAACTCAATATCCGTTATGCAGAAGCCATGGCCTGCGCCGACCATCACTCCATTGCCAAACACGCGACCAAAGAGATCGCCTGGCAGCAGGGACATGCCGCTACTTTCCTGCCTAAGTGGGATCACAACCGCGTCGGCAGTTCCTCGCACATTCATCAGTCCCTGTGGAACAAGGATGGCAGCAGTGCATTTTTCGATCCCGACTCCGAATTGGGTATGTCAGCAACCATGCGACACTATGTGGCCGGACTGATTAAGTACGCGCCGGACACGACCTGTTTTCTGGCGCCTTACATCAACTCCTACAAACGCTTTTCAAAGGGCACCTTCGCGCCGACCAAGATAGTCTGGTCGGTCGACAACCGCACGGCGGGGTTTCGGCTTTGCGGAGAGGGTACTCCAAGCGTTCGCATTGAGTGCCGCATCGGCGGTTCCGATATCAACCCCTACCTTGCCATCGCCTCGCAACTGGCTGCCGGGATTGCCGGTATCGAAGAAAAGCTCGACCTCGCCGCGCCAACGCAGGGCGATGTCTACAAGAGCAGCAAAAGTAAGGACCTGCCTTCAACGTTGCGGGTGGCGACCCAGGCCTTGCACAAATCGAAAATGCTGCGTGCTGCAATGGGCGATGATGTGGTCGACCACTACGTGCGGGCAGCGGAGTGGGAACAGGAAGAATTCGACCGAATAGTTACCGACTATGAAGTTGCTCGCGGATTTGAAAGAGCCTGACATGGTACAAACTCTGAAATGCATTTCGCCAATTGATGGTTCGATTTACGCCGAACGCCCCACGCTGAGCGAACAGCAGGCCAATCAGGCTGCCACCCGCGCCAAAAATGCTCAGCTGCAATGGGCCCGGCGTCCTCTTCAGGAGCGTATTGAACTGGTCAGAGCAGGCGTTGCGGCAATCGGTGCGATGAACGAGGAAATCGTGCCGGAGCTCGCTTGGCAGATGGGTCGCCCGGTGCGCTATGGCGGGGAGTTTGGCGGCTTTGAAGAACGTGCAAACTATATGGCGGAGATTGCAAAATCTGCACTGGCGGATATCGAGATTTCCGACGACAACCAGTTCAAACGTTACATTCGGCGAGTGCCACATGGTGTTGTGCTGGTCGTTGCGCCCTGGAACTATCCTTACATGACTGCCATCAATACGGTCGCGCCTGCGCTGATCGCGGGCAATGCCGTAATGCTGAAGCACGCCACACAAACGCTGCTCGTCGGCGAACGCATGGCCGAAGCGTTTCATCTGGCAGGGATTCCCGAAGATGTGTTTCAGAGCGTCTTTCTCGATCACGATACTACATCTTCACTTATCGCCGCCAAGGCCTTCGGGTTTGTCAACTTTACCGGCTCTGTCGGTGGCGGGCGGGCAATGGAAAAAGCGGCAGCGGGCACCTTCACCGGTCTCGGCCTTGAGTTGGGCGGCAAGGACCCGGGTTATGTCATGGACGACGCCGACCTCGATTCTGCAGTTGAGACTCTCATCGATGGCGCAATGTTCAACTCAGGCCAGTGTTGTTGCGGAATCGAACGGATCTACGTGGCGGATGCACTCTACGACGCCTTTGTGGAGAAAGCAGTGGCGATTGTTCGAGCCTACAGGCTGGGCAACCCTCTTGATGCTGAAACGACACTTGGGCCTATGGCTCACAAGCGCTTTGCTGATGAGGTCCGCACTCAGGTTTCAGAGGCGGTGGCAGATGGGGCCACGCCCCATATCGATGCCTTTGCTGAAGACGATGGCGGTGCTTATCTCAGTCCGCAGATTCTCACGGAAGTAACCCACGATATGCGGGTCATGCGGGACGAAAGTTTCGGCCCGGTTGTTGGCATTATGAAAGTCGCAGATGATGCGGAGGCCGTCGCCCTGATGAACGACAGCCAGTTCGGCCTCACCGCCTCGCTCTGGACCGGCAGTGTCGCCCGGGCGGAAGCGGTGGCAGACCAGATCCACACCGGCACGGTTTTCATGAACCGCTGCGACTATCTCGATCCGGCTCTGTGCTGGACCGGGTGCAAAGATACGGGCAGGGGCGGCGGCCTTTCGGTGATCGGATATCACAATCTTACGCGACCAAAATCATTCCATCTCAAGAAGGCTTAATCGAATGGATCTCACTGGCAATTGGTCCTATCCAACGGCAATCCGGTTTGGCGCAGGACGCATCGTTGAAATCGCTGAAGCCTGCGCTGCAGCGGGTATGAAAAAACCGCTTCTGGTTACGGACCGGGGGCTGGCTGATCTGGATATCACCAAGAAAACTCTGGACTTGCTCAAGGCGGGCGGCTTGGGCGGTGCGTTGTTTTCCGATGTGGATCCCAACCCCAACGAAAAGAATGTTGAACACGGGCTCGGCGTCTACCGCCAGGGTGCCCACGACGGCGTTGTGGCTTTTGGCGGTGGCTCGGGTCTCGATCTTGGAAAGACGCTGGCTTTTATGGTCGGTCAGGATCGTCCGCTCTGGGACTTTGAAGATGTTGGCGACTGGTGGACGCGAGCGGATGCCGACGCCATTCACCCGATCGTTGCCGTGCCCACGACGGCGGGCACCGGGTCGGAAGTCGGCCGTGCCAGCGTCATTACAAATTCAGAAACCCGAGAAAAGAAGATTATTTTTCATCCAAAGTTTCTGCCATCGGTGGTGATCTGCGATCCGGAACTGACAGTCAGCATGCCGGACTTCATAACTGCCGGAACCGGCATGGACGCCTTTGCCCATTGCCTTGAAGCCTACTGCTCGCCTCACTATCACCCCATGTCTCAGGGTATCGCACTGGAAGGCATGCGGCTGGTGAAGGAAAACCTGCCGCGTGCATTTAAGAATGGAACGGACCTGGAAGCCCGCGCCCATATGATGAGTGCTGCCATGATGGGGGCTACGGCGTTCCAGAAAGGTTTAGGGGCCATACATGCGCTGAGCCACCCGATCGGCGCTGTTCATCACACTCATCATGGAACTACCAACGCCGTGGTGATGCAGCCCGTGTTGCGTTTCAATCAGCCCGCAATTGAAGGGGCGCTCGATCACGCTGCCAACTATCTTGGAATTCAGGGAGGGTTTGAGGGATTTTATGCTTTCGTTGGTGAGCTCAACGCGCTTCTGGGAGTTCCAAAAACGCTCACCGCTTTAGGCATTGAAAATCCAGATATGGAATTTCTTACAGCGGCTGCCCTCAAGGACCCAAGCACAGGCGGAAACCCGGTAGAAATGACCGCTGCCAACACCCGCAAACTGTTGGAGGCCTGCCTGTAGCGGCACAGGTTCCGGCAACCCGATTGCAGCACCTTATTCATGATTCCAATGTCCGAACCGCCAGAGCTACAAAAGCGCCGCTGCGCGAGGCTGCGGCGTTACCTTTGGCTGGCAGGCGTGTTACTCAAATCGCAGATTGTCAGCGTTTATCTGCACGAATTCTTCTCAGGACCCGCTTAAGACGACTTGCCACGTAATCTCCGTGTCGCACTTTTCTGATTTCATCTCTCATGCGGGTCGGGTTGTTCTTGAAGACATACCAGTCTCCGTCCGGCTCACGTCTCTGATAGATTCTGCCCCTGGCTTTTCGGTGTGAGAAGCAGGTAACGGTGCGGGCCGAGCCATCC
>CALIOE010000048.1 GCA_938044775.1 uncultured Rhizobiaceae group bacterium | reverse complement strand
GTCGGGATACTTCGTTTTGCACAACTAGGCGGAGCGTTTCGGGCGCTATCACTTTGGCCTCGCCGCCAAGCGACAGAATTTCGCGCACTGTGTTTGCCTCGCCCTCAACTGCCAGATCGATATCCGTGACATCAGGTTGATCTGACACAGGAAAATAGGCGATCGGCAATCGTCCCATATCTTTCAAAAGGTTTTGCCCCTTTTGTGTCACCCGCAGACGCGCGCGATTGCCCCTGATGTGGACTTCAAACGACGTGATCCATTCGCCCCAAAACTGGCTGACGTCAAAATCGGTCGGGCGGTCAAATGTGCTTTCCAACAGCGATACGCTTTGAATGCTGGCAATCTTATAGACCCGCATCGTCTGGGCGCGTCCGATCAGATACCAATCACCGGCCTTCAGCACGAGAGCAATCGCATCCAGGTCACGCTGGATTGGGCCCTTCCAGCTTTCATAGTGGATTGAAATGCGCTGATCGGTCCAGACGGCCTGTGCGATGGCTATCACATAAGGTGCTCCCTCTTTCTTCCGGTACCAGCTAAAGGGATCAAGATGAAAGCGATCCGCGACCATCGCGGCCTTGCCACGTGCTGCCTCGGGAAGGGCAGCCATCAACTTGCGTTCCGTTTGTGACAGCGCATCCGTCAACCCAAGGTCATCCAGCGCAGACCCAATTCCCGACAACATCAACACACTCGCTTCATCCGCATCGAGACCGGTCAACTTGGTCTGATATCCGTCCAAAAGTCGAAAGCCACCCTGGCGACCACGTTCGGCATAAATCGGAACTCCGGCGGCGCTTAGCTCGTCCACATCCCTGTGGATCGTCCTTGGTGAAACCTCCAGTTCTTCTGCAAGCTGGTCAGCCGTTCGACGCCCTCGGGCTTGCAAAGTCATCAAGATCGATAAGAGACGCGACGCTTTCATCAAAATTCCTCAAAATTTACAGCTTCAAATTAATCATGACATCACTTGGCATATTATCTTTGCTACCGATTGATTGTCTCCACCCAGGCAAAGGGACAGGAATGGAATGAACAAAACGTCCGAAACCATACAGGTCGGCCAAACCTATCGTCATTACGAGAAGATGATCCGCTGCCATGGTGTCATCGACCTGACAATCGGCCGCCTGAAATGGTATGGTATCAACTGTAGTAACCAACCCATCGAACAATCGATCTTCGAGCTTGCGCAGAGTTTTGTGTCACGCAAACTTAGATCTGATGGCAGCCCATCGGCCCAAGAACTGGGTTTCGTTCTTTTGCATCGGTGCGGTCAAGGGGTCTACTTTCTGGGGCTCTGCACGTGGCGTGGAAACAATGAACTTTGGAAAACGATCTTCTTCTTTGAGACTGACACGATGGAAGATTTTGCGCTTTTCCCGCAGGATGAAGCACACAAAGATACGTTTTGTGTATGGGAACTGGCCGTAGTGTGTCATGAGGTGCAAGCATGGACGACATACCTGAAATCAAACCGGACTGACCAAGATGCAGACAGGTATTTGACAACAGTCATTTGAAAGCGGACATCGACGCAGCCGTAGCGAAGGCCAACTTTGTCCGCATGGTAGCCGTTGCACAAAAATCTCTGCGGGCGACGATATCGGTGTAACCAGCGGAGACAAAATCAAAGCGGCGGAGTCACTCCCAACTCACGCCGCTGATCAGCCTGTCCGGGGTAACGGGAGAGGAAGCTGACGTGCACAGCATGCACACTTTGGCGGCCGGAGTCGTTGATCTGAATCAACTTCAAAGAAATAAGGCGGCAGGAGCAATTCGCTCCCACCACCCCCTGTTGAGGCCCGGCGAGGGGCATCACTTGACCTCGGGTCGGACACTGGACCGCCTGAGAAGTCGCAGGTGTGCAGTACGTCACACTCTAGCAGGCTTGTTCACAGCCTATGGGCGTAACCCTGCATATGATGTGCAGGAGACCTGCGAGCGATTCGTTTCAATGGGATGGTGGGAAGATGGGCACAGATTGGCCAAATGACCGGTTTGAGCTCTTTTAGGTCATTCCCGGGATGTCGCAAGTTGGATGTTGCTCGCCTTTCCGGATTGAACGATCAACTCATCATTCAAAACACAGTCGTTGGAAAGTCAGTCGTTGATGGCACGCGTTTCCAAATTCATTGGTGGCTTCGTTCAAACGGCATTCTGGGCGCGACGGAGTTTGCCGGGTGTCTCGCCAAACCTGCGCTTGAAGGCGCGAAGAAAGGCTGCATCGGAGCCATAGCCGACCCGGCTTACGATGTCGGCAGTCGAGAGCTCTGTCTGCATCAGAAGTCTGCGCGCCTTGAGCATGCGCCATTCCGTCAGATATGCGGCCGGGGGGGTGCCCATGACCTCCCGAAACCGAACTGCAAATGAAGTTCGAGACATGCCTGCGATCTGGGCAAGAGTGTTCAAATCAACCTCCTGATCGGGACTCTTGTGAATGTGCTGCAGTGCCCTGGACAGCCGAGGGTCGCCCAGTGTTGCCAGCATTCCCCTTTCGGATTGCTGTTCCGCCAGCCAGGTTCGTAGCATGCTCACAATCAGGACTTCTCCCAAGCGATCGGCAATCGCGGAGCCACCCGGATCATTGCTTGTCGCTTCCGCTGCGATGAGCTCAACAATCGATCGGAACCGATCCGCATTCCCGTTATTCAGCGCGCTTCTTAGAACAATGAGGTCCGGCAGTTCCCGAAAGAATGGATGATCGAACGTCTCGTCCCATTCGAAATGGCCGCAGAGCATTCGTGTCGATCCCGGAACCGCTTCTGTATCGACCTCATTCATCAAGCGCATCATCACTTCCGGACCCGGTTCAGGAATGGTGGATGTGCTGTTGAGCATCTGATGGTTTGTACCGTGTGGCAGCAATATCGCGTCACCTTCCTGCAATTGGTATTCCTGACCGTTGCAACGCAAATAACAGGTGCCCTGGAGAACCATGTGAAGCGGACCATTGGCGGCCACTGGAATGTCCATTCCCCACGGTGGGGACATGTCCTTCACGAAATAAATGCAGGCCTTGAGATGAACCATCCGCAATATGTCACTGAGAGCGTCGCCGGGGGAATCCATTCTGATATCCTATAAAAACCTTCGTTCGAATTGATCGTGCGGATAGATCATCTGCCAAGAGATCAGCTCCACTCCCGAACGCAAAATCAATTTTTTTGAACAATCGGGCATTACCCGTTCAAAAAGCAGCCAGCATGGTGATCCTGTTGAACCAGTCCTCATTAGGAGACTTCAAATGCTGTCGAACCTTTCACTGTCCCGTCGCTCGCTTTTGGGCGGTGCTGCAACAGCAGCATTTGCCACACCCTTCGCCAATATATCGGTCGCCGATGCGGCGGACCCAGACACAAAAGCACTGCGTGCGATCCATCGGTTCAGCATCGGCAAAATGCGGTTGACGGTCATAGACGATGCGCGGTTTACATTTCCAGCACCGGCCTTCGCCGCCAACAAACCAGAAGGAACAATTGGACCTTTTCTGGACCGTTATGGGCTTCCGACCGACTTTGCCAGCCTTCATATGCAGGTCACCTTGGTTGAGAACGGCGACAACAAAGTCCTGTTGGACACGGGGATGGGCGACATCACGTTTCCGCAAAATCCAGAGGACAATGGGCGTCTTGCAGCGGGGCTGGCAACCATAGGTGTTGCATCCGAAGACATTACGGCCGTCATCCTCAGCCACGGCCATCCGGACCACATTGGTTCGTGCAGCAAAAATGGTGAGCCGGTTTTCAAAAATGCAACCTACTTCATGCCGCCAAATGAGTTGGAGTTCTGGACCCAGAAACCCGGCACCGAGCAGTCTTTTCCAAACTTCATGCTCGGCGTTGGCAATACTCAGCTTGAGCCCGTCAGGAAGCTGATCAGACCCTATGCGGATGGAAATGAGATCGTCCCTGGAGTAACCGCCGTGGCAGCACCCGGCCACACTCTTGGCCATCATGCGTTCCTGCTGCACGACGGTGAGAGCAAAATGCTTCATCTGATGGATACAGCCGTTCACTACCTGGTTGGCCCCGAGGAACCTGACTGGGCGCTGGCAGTGGAAATGGATCAAGAAGTCGCAGCTGCAACCCGCCGTCGGCTATTCAAGCAGGCTGCAGAGGAACGATTGCTCGTTGCCGGTTATCATTTCCCGTTCCCGGGCATTGGCCGAATTGTTGAGCAAGGTCCTTCCTGGCGTTTCGTTCCAATTCAGACTGTCTGAGTTGACTTGGCGAACGTGGATGGAGAACCGGAAAATGCATCAAAAAATCATGCTGGTCCTGACATTGATGCTGGCAGGCCGCGCCATGACGCTGGCGTTCATTCATCGCGCCGGTGGCGAGAGCCCCGGTGATCCACCCGCAGCCTGGCTTATGCCTCTCATCGGTGACGCAGTAATCGGCCTTACCGGTCTCGTGATCGCCTATCTCATTGTGAAGAAAACCGGGCAGTTTGTCTGGGCAGCGATTATCAGCTGGAACGTCATCGGGGTGTGGGATGCGATGTCGGCATTCATAATTCATCTGACCAATCCGTGGCCGGAATTCTTCATGATCCAGCTGCTTGGCCCGATGATGTTCTTTGCGGCTTCTGCCGTGCATCTGGTCATCATCTACCTCGCTTGCACAATGGAGGTGAGAACACGGTTCATCGGCATTCAAATTCCGTGAGAAATGGCTGTCGCCTGAATTCGTAGTGTCAGATCATAAATCGAGTGAAAGCAAGATTGTTCTTACGCCGCATTGTCCGCATGGCTGCCGATAAGCTGAATTTGTGTGGGACACATCGGAGCCAAGTCATCGAAAAGCTGATTTGAGCCTCATCGAATGAATTCACTTTCAATGGCGTTCCTTCGATATTCGGACAGGGATGCACCGGTGGCCAATCTAAACGCGCGTTTGAATGGACCGATCGACGCGAACCCAACATCGTATGCAATACTCAGGATTGCTTTTTCAGCATTGTCCGGATTGGTTAGTTCCTGTTTCGCTGCCGTTATCCGGTATCCATTTATGAATGCAGCAAAATTTCGATAGCCCATCACACGGTTGATGGTTCGCCTCAAGCGGTGTTCCTGGGTGCCCAGACGATTGGCCAAGATGCCGATAGTCAACTTCTCTTCGCGCCAAAGCCCATCTTCTACTTCGTCCCAGTGGAACAGCCACGCCAATTTGCCTTCGACCGCTGGGCCTGCGCCTCGCAATCCCAATTCGACTTGGGGAGCCGTTGCCTGGCCATCCGCAAGGAAGCCGGAGATAGCATCATTGCCCCGCCTTCAGGGCGAGTTCGCCGGTGACCAGCGTCAGCTTCCTGCCATCAGAGGCGGTCATTCTGTTTCAGATTTTGGTCACTTTGTCTGCCTCCCCAACCCTTGAACCCTCAGATCCTCAATGCCCCTCAGCCCCAACGCAATCGTGCGCTTCACATGGTCGCTTGCCGGCTAACCCGTTCAATACAGATCAAACTGGAGAACAAATGCCTTTAGTTCCTGGTTGAACTGATTTGGTGCGAGGCGGTTTCCAGCCATGTCGGGTTGATCTCAACGCCCCATCCCGGGGCATCCGTTACCGTCGCATTTCCATCGACGATGTCGTAGGGCGACTCCACGAACAGATCGTCTTGCCAGGGATAGTAATCTTCCCTTTCGATGGAGAATTCCAGATACTTTCCGGCATTGGGTATTGCCCGCAGCAAGTGCATGGTGAACAGCGTCACCATAGAGAGATTTGCACAATGTGGTGTACAGGGAAGTCCTGCCAGATCAGCCATTTCAGCGACCTTCAAAGTGCGGGTCAGCCCCCCCAGGTAGCAGATGTCCGGTTGGACAATATCGACGATTTTCATGTCAATCATTTGCCGCCAGTTCTGCAGCTCGCAATCCTGTTCTCCCCCGGTCACATCAATTGTAAGGGCGTCTGTCACCTGTTTGGTCTGCTGATACTCCCAGTAGGGACAGGGTTCTTCAAAGTGGCCAATGCCGTTGTCCTGCAGAAGTTTCCCGATTTCGATGGCCTGGGCCGGCGCATAGCAGGAATTGGCATCCACAAGCAGCGCCACATCATCCGGCATTGCGCCTCGCATCATCTGCACAATTTCCTCGGACCGGCCCGGCCATTCATCCGCGCCCCGACCACACTCGGCCCCGATACGAAACTTGAAAGCATCAAATCCGTACTCATCGCGCAAAGCACTGAGGCGCGCTGCTTCGTCTTTTGGCGTGATATCGCGCTTCATTGATGAAGCGTAAGCCCGAAATGGTCCGGGAGCGCCGCCAATCAATGCGCAAACCGGCTTTTCTTCGATCCGTCCTCTCAAGTCCCAAAGGGCCGTATCCAGTCCGCCCATCGCGCGCCGCAGGTAGGAGCCTGGGAACTTGTGCTCTTTTTCGGGAATTGTCTCCATCAGATCTTCAATATCGATCGCCGACTTTCCCAGCGCATAGGGCGCAACCTGTCGATGAAGAACCTGCGCTGTAATATCCGCAAAATACGGCGCAACCTGCCCCCAACCCACACTTCCCTCGTCCGTCGTGACCTTAACGAAACAGACGAATTCATTGGTGAACGTTTCGATGTCTGCAATCTTCATGTCTGGCCAACCTGAACGAATGGGAAGAGAAGCATAGCGATTCAATTGGACCTTCGATAAGGTCCAATATGGCAAAGCTGCCATACCAATTTAAGCATGTTCGACGGAGCCACATGAAGACCAGAGCCGGCGCCATATTGTCATCCATCTGGATAGACCGGTCTCTGGACAGGAAGATCAGCGTCCAGCTCTATATGGGGCTCCGCGACATCATTCTGTCGGGCGGACTGAAAGGCGGAGAGCGGCTCCCAGCCACGCGAACGCTGGCCGGTGAAACCGGCGTGTCACGCACAACTGTTATCGACGCTGTCAGCCGGCTTGTTGCCGAGGGCCTGCTGGAATCCCGGATTGGGTCCGGGACATTTGTCAGTCAGACCATGACGGACCGGATTCCTGATCGACCGCAGGCTTCGTTGGGCACCGGCACACGCTTGTCACGGCTATCACCCTCGAAAAAGCGAGCCGTCGAACAGTTTGCCGATCGCCGCAGACTGCCGCATAAATCGCAGGCCTTTGTCACCGCTCTTCCGGCGCTGAACTCCTTTCCTGCGGCTCAGTGGGCTCGACTTTCCGCGCGCCATTGGCGATCCGACAGAGATGAGATCATGGGCTATGGAAACCCCCACGGTCTGACACGACTTCGGGCAGCAATATCCGCCCACCTCAATGCAAGCCGCGGTATCCAGTGCGATCCTGAGCAGATCTTTATCGTCAATGGTGCCCAACATGCCTTTTCTCTGATCGCCAGCACATTACTGAGACCAGGCGAGAAGGTCTGGTTTGAGAACCCTGGCGCAATCGGCGCTCGCAACGCCTTCATTTCTCACGGCGCCGAACTGGTTCCGGTGAGGGTTGATGATAGTGGCCTTGATGTGGCCGATGGATTGATCAAGGCCCCGGATTTCGCTCTTGCTTTCGTCACACCCTCTCATCAGCAACCTCTGGGGCGAATTATGAGCCTGTCGCGAAGGTTGAGTCTTCTGGAGGCGGCTGAGAATGCTGATGCTCTGATCGTGGAAGATGACTATGACGGCGACTTCTATTTCGGTGACCAACCTTTGCCGACACTCAAGAGCATCGATACCCAAAACCGTGTGATCTATGTCGGCACTTTTTCGAAAACCCTGTTTCCGTCGCTGCGGCTTGGGTTCTTTGTTGCGCCAACGGGAATGGTGGACAGCATGTCGACTTTATTTTCCTCGGCCCTCAGCGGAATCCCCACATGGTCTCAGGGGATCGTTGCTGATTTCATGGAAGAGGGACATTTTGCAACACACATCCGGACCATGAGGCAGCTCTACAGGAAGCGACACGAGGTCCTTCATCACAGTTCCGAAAACCTTGGGGACCACCTGCATATTGAGAGGGCTTCGGCAGGTTTCCATACGATCGGCCTGTTCAGACAGCCCCGGGATGAAAACGCGTTTGTCGACGCAGCGCAACGGGTTGGCATCGCCCTGGCTCCGATCGGCCGTTATTGCCTGACGCCAATCGACCGCAGGGGCATTGTCATTGGCTACGGTGCCACAAACTCACGCGAGATCACGCAAGGCATGCAGGCATTATCGGGCTTGTTCAAATAGAAATTGGTATGCCACAATATCGAGAATGGATATGCTTTGCAGTCCAATAAGGCGCTACGATTTTACCTGCCTGCCGGCGCATTTCCATGAAGTGCCGGAAAAGCTTACCGTTTTACCTGGGAGAAAACTCATGATCATTAGAATTGCAATGGCTGGCCTGCTTGCTGCCACAGTCATGTCAGCATCAGCTCAAGCTGAGACGCTTCGGCTACTGACCTGGGGCTCGTATGCCCCCGACGAACTGGTGAAGAAATTTGAAGAAAAATATCCTGACATCAAGGTCGAGGTGACATTTTCCAACAATGAAGAGATGATTGCAAAGCTCCGTGCTACCGGCGGAGCTGGCTTCGATCTCGCACAACCCAGCCACGACCGGATCTTTGCGGCCCAGCAGGAATATGACATCTACAAGCCACTGGATCTGTCAAAAATCGACACTTCGCAGATGCAGGCAAAACTGCTCGACGGCGTCAAAGCCAACACAACAATTGACGGTGAAGTCTATGCCGTGCCGCATCAGTGGGGCACGTCCGGACTAATGGCCGATAAGTCAAAGGCTCCGGATCTGAAGGGCTGGGGCGACCTGTGCGACCCGAAATACAAGGGCAAAACTTCGATGAGGTTGAAGCGGACAATCCTGCTCGGCACTGCATTCGACATGGGTGAAGACCCCTTTGCTGCCTATGCTGACCTCGCCAAATATCAGCAGATCCTCGACAAAGTCGCTGACAAACTGATCTCCTGCAAAGACAACATCAAAGCCTACTGGAAGGGCGGAGATGACCTGTCGGCAATGATGATGTCAGGCGAAATTGTCGCTTCCGAAACCTGGGATTCCACTGCCTACAAGCTTTTTGGCCAGAATCAGAACATTGTTTTCGTTCCACCGAAAACCGGCGCGTTGGCTTGGATCGACACATTTGCTCTGCCGCGCAAGGCCAAGGCTGACGAGGCAGCTTACAAATGGATAAATTTCGTTCTCGAGCCAGAGAACGTGAAGATGATGTCGGCCAGCACCGGTGCAATCGCAGCCGTGAACGGCGGCAAAGATCTGCTGCCGGACGATAAAAAGGCAGCGGTCAATGCAGCCTTCACAGATGCAGACATCGACAATCTGAAGTTCTTCGCAAACATCCCTCCCGGTGTTGAGGATATGGAAGGCAAGACATTGGAAAAAATAAAAGCTGCAACCGGCTCCGAGTAGCCCTGGCTGGTAAGAGCCTCGATACAGGTAACGGGCGGCTGTGTTAAACGACCACGCAGCCGCCCGAGTTCTTTTCAGGCACCGCAATTCCCGTACCGAGTAGTATTATGCCGTCCAACGCTGAACATGATTTGCAATGCCTTTCGGTAAAGCGACACTTCGGTTCCGTGCGCGCGGTGGATGACGTTTCAGTTGATATCCCCAAGGGATCGTTCTTCTCGATCCTCGGCCCGTCAGGATGCGGCAAAACAACGCTGATGCGAATGATTGCCGGTTTTGAGTCGCCCGATTCCGGAGACATCCGGATTAAGGGAAATTCAGTTGTCAACACGCCACCCAACCGGCGAAACGTGAAGATGGTGTTTCAGCACCTCGCCCTCTTCCCGATGATGAATGTCTACGAAAACATCGCCTACGGATTACGATGCAACGGCGCGTCAAACGACATCATCAAGAATAAGGTGCACGACGTTTTGGAGCGCATCGCTTTGCCTGATGTCGCTCAGCGTGAAATAAGCCAGCTTTCCGGCGGCCAGAAACAACGTATTGCGATTGCTCGCTGCATGGTTCTCGATCCCGACGTGCTGTTGCTTGACGAACCGTTGGGTGCACTTGATCTCAAGCTGCGTGAAGCCATGAAGATTGAACTGAAACTGCTGCAGCATCAGTTCGATACTACCTTTGTGTACATCACGCATGATCAGTCTGAAGCACTGGTCATGTCGGACAATGTTGCAATCATGAACGAGGGAAAGTTCGTTCAGATCGGTACTCCCCAGGAGCTTTATCACCAGCCTGCGGCGGCATTCGTTGCCGGATTTGTTGGAGACACCAATCGGTGGACCGGTCGCGTGATCCGCAAAAAAGGCAATGCGATCGAAGTCGAAACCGAAGCCGGGTTGAGTTTGAGAGGGTCTGCACGGGGCGACAAGTCTCCTGCCACAGGCGACATAGTGGACGTCTTTGTTCGCCCGGAATTTGTAACAGCACAGAGTCAGGACGGGCGGCAGAGCAAACCTGCCAAAGACAAAAACACGCTCGATGGAACCGTGGACAGTATCTTGTTCAACGGCGCGAACAGCCGAGTATTGGTGCGCGACAAAGCCGGTGAGCTGATTGAGGCCGATGTGGTTCTGACCGGAGGCCCTGATGACCTCAAACCCAGACAGTCAGTCCAGCTGACCTGGTCGCCTGACCAGACCATGTGTTTTGCAGACTAATGGCCAGGCCTATGCAACAAAAAGACATAAAGCGGCTTACTCTTTATCTGTTGTTCGCCCCTTTTGCGCTCTGGATTTTGCTGCTGATTCTCCTGCCTCACGCCGGAATGTTCGTCATATCCCTGCGCGAGAAGGTCGGCCCCAGAGTTTATGAGTTCGGCCTGGCAAATTATGCAAACTTCTTTGGAGAACCCATCTACTGGAACACGCTGATCAGGACAGGCTCAATGTCCTTGTTGGTCACTGTCCTGGCGCTCCTGCTCGGATTTCCCATTGCTTATTATATAGCCAAGATCGCCGGCAACCGGACGCGGGGCGCCTTGTTCCTGATGTGTCTGATTCCGCTCTGGGTAAGCGACCTTATTCGGGCCTTTGGCTGGATTCTGCTCCTGCGAGAGACCGGTGTTGTATCCAGCAGCCTGCAATGGACAGGAATTGTCGGCGGGCCGGTGGAGTTTCTCTACAACGATGCGGCGGTGATCATGGGGCTGGTCTACACCGTAATCCTGTTCATGATCGTTCCGCTGGTTTCCACGCTCGACGGTATGGATAAGTCGATGATTGAGGCAGGTTACAATCTCGGCGGCAGCGGTCCGACGGTGCTTCGCCGTATCATCATTCCCTATGCCATGCCCGGCATTGTCGCGGGTTGCATCGTGGTCTTTATGTTGACTGCCGGGAGCTATCTCACGCCGATCCTTCTCGGTGGCAAGAACTCGAGCTGGTTTACCGAGCAAATCTATGACCAGTTTATCACCCGCTACAATTGGGAATCGGGCGCCGCGTTCGGATTCCTGCTTCTTGCTTTCACATCCTTTGTCGTATGGGCGGGCCTGAGGCTTTCCGGCCAGACGCTGAACAGCACAGTGGCCGACAGCTGATGGCAAATGCAAACACCAACACCGCCTTTTTGACCGGCTATCGGATTTATGTTGCCGCATTTTTTGTGTTTCTGGCTGCACCGCTGGTTGCGGCGGGTGCGTTCGCGTTTAACGATTCCCTGTTCCCATCGCTGCCGTGGCAGGGATTCACGTTCGACTGGTTTTTCAACGACACCGAACCCAAACTGGGTATGTTTCATGACAGGCGCCTGTTGCGCGGTCTCTACTACTCGTTTGTGATCGCAGCATGTGTTTCGGTGCTTTCCGTGTTTGTCGGCACGTGCAACGCGTTCCTGTTTGTTCGCTGCCAGTTCCCGGGAAAGGATTTCTTCTACATTCTAATGGTTCTGCCGCTCGTCATTCCGGGCGTCATTCTCGGCATTTCGATACTTCTACTGGCCAGCACCATTGCCAATGGTCTTGAAGAAACGATCTCGCTCGAACTCGATTTTCTTCGGCCAGGCATCATACTCGTGGTTCTGGGGCAGTTCTCATTCATCACAACAATCACGTCATTGGTCATTATTGCCAGGCTGCGCAAATTCGATGAATCGATGGAGGAAGCAGCCTACAATCTGGGTGCAAGCCGGGCTCGCGTTCTGCGAACCATCACCCTGCCCTTCCTCTTTCCCGCCATGGCCGCTGGAGGCATCATCGCGTTCCTGGTCTCATTTGAAAATTTCAATACCACGCTGTTTCTGGTGGGTTCGGAGGCACCGCTGACAATCACCATGTACGATCGAATGGTGAAAGTTGGCTCGACGCCGGTGCTCAACGCCGTGTCCTTTTTTCTAATGCTGGGATCGGCCTTGCTGGCACTGGTCTCTGTACTCGTCCAACGCGACGCTCCAGAGACCTGAAGTCGCTTCATGACGCAAACCTACGACTTTGTGATCATCGGCGCAGGATCGGCAGGCTGTGTCTTAGCCAACCGCCTGTCGAAAAATGGCCGATACTCCGTTCTTTTGCTGGAAGCCGGTGGTCACGACAGAAACTTCAAAATCTGGATGCCCATCGGCTATGGCATGGCCTTCTATGACAGCCGCATCAACTGGATGTACCAAACGAAAGAAGATCCCGGTACCAATAATCGCGTCAGCTACTGGCCGCGCGGTAAAGTTATCGGCGGTTCATCTTCCATAAACGCCATGGTCTACATTCGCGGTCATTCCGGTGATTTTGATGACTGGGAGGCGATGGGAAACCCCGGCTGGGGTTGGAAGGATGTGCTACCTTATTTCAAGAAGAGCGAGACCAGCGATCAAGGCCCCACAGAGTGGCGCGGCGGCGACGGTCCACTCCACATTTCTACAATGGATCGGGATCTGCACCCGACATGCGATAACTTCGTCAGAGCCGGAATAGAGTGCGGTCTGAAGCACAACGAGGATTTCAACGCGGCATCAAACGAAGGTGTAGGTGTCTATCAGAATACGGCAAAGGGCGGATTTCGGATGTCTGCGGCACGCGCCTATCTGCATCCCGCACGTCGTCGATCCAACCTGCGGGTCATCTCGAATGCCCATGCCACCCGGATTCTGTTTGACGGGAAACGCGCCTGTGGGGTTGAGTACGAACGAAAGGACAGGGTTCTGAGGGTGCTGGCAGGCCGCGAAGTGATTGTTTCGGCCGGCGCGATTAATTCGCCTCAACTGCTACAATTGTCCGGTGTCGGTTCAGCACAAACCCTTAAGATGCACGGATTGGAGGTGATCCACGCCCAGGAGAATGTCGGTCTGCACCTGCAGGACCATCTTTGTATCGACCATACATATCGGGCAAAGGTATCGACCCTGAATGAGGAACTGCTTCCCTGGCATGGCCGGATCCGACATGGGATAAACTATCTGCTCCGACGACGCGGACCGCTGTCTCTCGGTGTCAATCAGGCTGGAGGGTTTATCCGAACGAGGCCTGATCTGGACCGTCCGAACATGCAATTGTATTTTTCGCCGGTCAGTTATACCAAGACGCCCACAGGCAAGCGTCCGTTGATGAGCCCCGACCCTTTTCCCGGCATCATCATGGGCACCCAACCGACCCGCCCCACCAGTCGTGGCCGTTTACAGATCAACTCTTCGGATCCCTTCGAAGCACCTGCTATTCACCCCAATTACCTCTCCACAAATCATGACATCACCGAACAGCTGGAAGGGGCTCGTTTCATTCGTAAACTGGCCGCCTCTCCCGCATTGGCGGATATCATCGAAAGGGAACTTATCCCTGGCCCGCTCGTTGAAAGTGACGAGGAGATGATCGCGGATATCCGGGCCCGTGCCGGCACCGTATTTCACCCGGTAAGCACCTGCAGAATGGGTGAAAATTCCGGCAACAGCGTGGTGGATGCAAGACTTCGGGTACACGGTCTTGACGGCATACGCGTGGTGGACTCTTCCGTGTTTCCCAGCATTACCTCTGGCAACACCAACGCTCCAACGATCATGGTTGCGGAAAAAGGCGCCGACATGATCCTCACCGACCAGGCGACGACGTATTAATGCCGGACCGAGACGCGCTCTTTACCCCTGAATTCAAACCAGCGCCCTGGTGGTGGGAGACGAGCCCGCGCCCGACCGAAGACCTTTCAAATGTTCCCCAGGATACGGACGTTCTGGTTGTCGGCGCAGGATATACAGGGCTTCATGCCGCCGTTCAGACAGCTCGCGCCGGACTTGCAACCGTGGTCATCGACGCACAAGCCTTGGGCTGGGGGTGCAGCACCCGCAATGGCGGACAAATCTCGACAAGCGTAAAGCCATCCTTCGACAGGCTTCGGCAACACTACGGCCACGAAACCGCGGTAAGCATATTGAAGGAAGGCCAGGCGTCGCTTGATCACGTTGCAACGTTTGTGCGGGATGAGAAAATTGATTGCGATCTCAGGATCGTCGGCCGCTTTCATGGCGCCCACACGGCAAAGCAATATGACACGCTTGCTCGCGAGTGCGGCCGGACCCATCCCGGCTTCGAAACAGACGCGTGGATGGTTCCGCGAGATCAACAACGCAGCGAACTCGGTACCGACGCCTATTTCGGTGGAATTGTTTATCCCAAGCACGGAAGTGTCGACCCCGGCAAATATCACGCAGGTTTGTTGCGCGTTGCCAAATCTGCGGGAGTCCAGACAGTCGGGAACTGCGCCGCCGGCGCAGTCATTCGAAGCAAAGATGGTTTCACTGTCGAAACGACAAAGGGTTCCGTGCGGGCCAGTAAGGTCATAATCGCAACCAACGGATATACCGGCGCTTTGACTCCATGGCAGCGTCGGCGAGTCATTCCGATCGGTTCCTATATGATCGCGACTGAGAATATTCCGGCTGAACTCATGGACCGCCTGTTTCCAACTGATCGTATCCTCTCCGATACGAGAAGACTGGTTTACTACTACCGCCCGTCACCAGACCGCAGCAGAATTCTCTTTGGTGGCAGGGTTTCACTGCGTGAAACTGATCCCCGTCGAAGCGGACCCAAACTGCACACGGAACTTGTCCGCCTTTTCCCCGAGCTGGCAGAGACCCGGATCAGCCATTCATGGGCCGGTACAGTCGCCTTTACATTCGACACTCTCATGCACTGCGGCGAGGACAATGGCCTTTTCTATGCGTTGGGCTATTGCGGGTCGGGCGTTGGCATGGCGGGTTATCTTGGATCGAAACTGGGTTTGGCTGCTGCTGGTGTTGAAGAACAAACCAGCACATTCAGCCAGATCGAATTTCCCAAACGACCACTCTATTACGGCGTACCGTGGTTCTTAGCCCCGTCTGTTGCCTGGTATAGACTGCGCGACCATCTGGACCTTTGACAGATGGGGCACTTTGGGTATCGGGCTGGCTGCGCCCACAAGATAAGATAGTGCGTTCTGCAACTGACAGTGCAATTGGAACGCAGATTTTTCGTGCAGCGGGCATCTGATAGGTTAACAATCTACCTCAAACCACGAGCAATTTGAATTGGTAGTCACACCGAAAGTTCACTCGATCCGGGCAAAATTCCTCTCAAAGCAGGGAAATATTGCAAGGTTGCAGGAAAAGTGTTTTCGGTCGCACACCATGTTTCGTCTAGGTACCCCCACGGGACCAGCGCGAATCATGTTCGTTGGCTTGGCAAATGCTGCTTCTTCAGTCAGTGCCGCCCCCACGGTCGGATTTGCAATGGTTCCAATTCAATTTTGGACACTCTTTAGGGGTAAAGATTCGTATGTGCGTATATTGTTCAGGTTCCATCGACCATGAGTTTCGAGTTGCTTATGCCAACCATGCTCATGATTATGATAATCCTTCGGAGTCCAGCGACGTTCAGTACCAGACTGGAGCCGAGGATTATGCAGCTGTTTCCAGCAGCAAGCCGTTTTACAACTGGGACCAGGCAGCGGATCAGATAAGTCGCTGGGATGCGAAGTGGGATGGTGGAGACTTTGGCTCCCCAGGCTCTGCGACCTACTCGTTCAGTCAGAGTTCGACCGGAAATTTCTTCCCCGTGACCGCTTCTGCCCGAGCGATCGCATACGAGGCGCTTCGCATCATATCGGAAGTTGCTAACCTCACCTTCACTCAGGTCGCAGCCGGGAACGGCGAGCTTGAAATTGCACAATATGGCACCAGTCAATATGGTGGAGGATATGGTGGTTGGGGTGGTTCTACCCGGTTTGGCGACGAAGCCACGACCATTACTTCTGGCTATGCCAATATGGGTGGAGAAAGCCTGTCTCTGTTTCTTCATGAGATCGGGCACTCAATCGGTCTCGCGCATCCCGGCAACTATAACGGCGGAGGCAACAGCTATGCCGCCAATGCTGAATTTTGGAACGATTCCGAACAATATTCCGTCATGAGTTACTGGTCGGCGAGCAATACCGGAGGCAATTTCAGCAGTCAGCAGGTCACCAACCTGATGCTCTATGATATCGCTGCTCTGCAAAAGCTCTATGGAGCGAACATGAGCACACGAACCGGAGATACCGTCTATGGGTTTAATGCAACCGCTCGAAAAAGCACGAACAATACCATAGATGATAAGTGGCAGCTGGCGAATGCATCTGATGATATTGTCGGATCAGTCTGGGACGCTGGAGGGATCGATACGCTGGATTTGTCCGGTTTTTCTACCGACAGCGAAATTGACCTGCGCCAGGAGGCTTTTTCCAGCTTTGGTGGACTGACCAACAACTTCTCCATTGCCCGCGGTGCAGTAATTGAGAATGCAATTGGCGGTTCCGGTAACGACACAATATCCGGCAACAGTTCTGCCAACGTGCTGTCTGGTGGAGCCGGTACCGATATCATTTACGGAGGCGCTGGTGCCGACGATCTGAGTGCTGGAGCGGGCGGCGGCAGCTGGCAATACCTCTATGGTCAGGGCGGCAATGACACCTATCGCGTTAGCAGTCAGGACGGGTCGGTTTTCATCAGTGGCACAACCGGAGAGAATGCGACCAGTGGATCGTCTGATCAGGTAGTCTTCAGCGATGTGAACCTGTCCGATGTTACGTTCTCGACTTTCGACCATTCTGGATCCAGCCAAGCTGACCAGGGTCTGGGCCTGGATATCAATTGGAATGCCCAAGGTGATACCGGGCTTCTCAGGGCTGGCCTTTTGGGACAGTCTATTGAGGCTTTCAGATTTGCTGATGGAGGCCTGATCCAGGACATCGAAGTGACCACGTCGGGTCGAGACGTCAGAATTGGCGACTCGAACGGAGAACTTCTGTTTACGGGCGGCGGAAACGATCTTGTCTACGCTTTGGGTGGGACCGACGTCATCTATGGAGAGAACGGAAATGACACCATCCACGGAAACAAAGGCGATGATCGCCTGATAGGCGGAGCTGGCATTGACTTCCTGTATGGCGGAGCCAACAACGACTATCTGGAAGGTGGAGCACATTCAGATTGGCTCTATGGAAGCATTGGCACTGATACAGTAATCGGGGGCGCGGGCAACGACAAGATT
>CALIOE010000047.1 GCA_938044775.1 uncultured Rhizobiaceae group bacterium | reverse complement strand
CCTGGAATTGTCAGGTTTGCAGTAAGTCACCTATGACCGACAGTCATCACCGATTGCGTAATTTTCCGCGTTGGGGCAGGTTGCGCGCCTGAGGCTTTCGCGCCCGTTTATTGACAAAACTCGGAAGGAACTGTTGGTGAAAAACGCAATCAAAACTGGTCTTGGGCTTTGCGCCGCCTTTGTGATTTCTGGTGTCCAGGCCGAAACTCGAATTACCTACAAATCGGCCAAGTCCACATCGTCCTACTATCAGATGGGCGTTCAGATTTCTGAAGCGATGAAGGCAGGCTCCGATGGTGAGATCATCGTGACCGTAGAGGAAAGTCAGGGCTCTGTTCAGAACGTGATGGAGGCAAAGGCCCGCGGCGGTGATTATGTCTTCACAACGCCGCCGGTATTGGTAAAGCTGGCGCAGGGCGGCAAGGCCATGTTCGAGGGAAAGGGCGACCCTAAGTTCAACGATATTCGTGCGCTGTTTCCTATTCCTTCACTGACCATGCATTTCGTCATGTCCACACAGAGTGGTGTTGATCAGTTTTCCGGTATGGAAGGCAAGACGATATTGTTGGGCAAGGGTTCTTTCGGCGCCCGGGAGGGCGAAAAATACCTCAAACTTTTCGGGCTTGAAGGAAAAGTTGAGCTGGCCGAAGTCGAACTTTCGAATGCCGTTCCGGCCTTGAAGAACGGCCAGATTGACGGGTTTGTAACGGCGGGCTCCTGGCCCGCACCAAATGTCATAGAGGCGGCGGCGTCGACCGGTGTAAAAGTCATCTCGCTCAACGATGAGCAAATTGCCAAATCGAAGCGGTCCAAGCTTGTTATTCCGGCCGGCACCTATGCGGGTCAGGACGCCGACATCACAACAACATCGCTACCCGTTGCGGCGTTCACAACAACCGCCATGAGCGATGACGCAGCCTATGCGCTGACCAAAACCTATTGGGAAGGCAAAGAAAGCATGGGTAAAGGTGCACCCTGGTGGAACGGTGTCGACAAAGGGTTGATGGCCAACATCACCGGAAAAATTCATCCAGGCGCTTTGCGATACTACAAGGAAGCGGGTTTCGAGCTGACAGAAGCACAGCAATAGTACCATTGTTGAGTGAGCGCCCGGCAAGTCGACGCCAGGTTTGCCAATCAAGCGCCCGGCCGTGACCACGACAGAATCGAAACAGACGGTTTCCTTGCGGGCAGGCAAGTTGATTTGCGCCGCCATTTTGGTGGTGTTCCACCTTGCCTTGATATTTTCGGGCTTAGTCCCAAATCTGGTCAGCAGACCATTGCATCTGGCCCTGGCATTGCCGTGGATCTTTCTGTTCGCTGATGGCGGGCGGCTGACGCGCAGCAGCGGACTGCTCTTTTGTGGCCTTGGTATTGCCGCCTGCCTTTGGGTGGCTCGGAGCCATGAGGCATTGTCCGACCAGTACGGATTTCTCGAAAACAGCACGCAGATCTTCATTGCCGTGATCTTGTTGTGCGTCGTGCTTGAGGCGGCCAGACGCACAATATCATGGCCCCTGCCGGTTGTGGCAGTGCTAGCGCTTCTCTACGGCCTGTTCGGGCAGTACATACCAGGTGAATTTGGTCATTCGGGCACACCGCTCAAGAGTTTTCTTGGGACACTCACAATCGCTGAAGGTGGAATCTGGGGCAGTCTTGCGGGCGTCTCGGTCAATGTTGTAGCCATATTTGTGATTTTCGGCGCCGTTCTCAATGCGGGGGAGGCCGGACAGGGTTTCATGAATGTGGCGTCTGCCGCTGCGGGGCGTCTGAAGGGGGGAGCCTCCAAAGTTTCGGTCATTTCATCCGCTCTTTTTGGTTCAATTTCGGGCTCTGCTTCGGCAAATGTGGCATCCACCGGCGCCATTACGCTCCCCGCCATGACCAAGCTGGGCTATCCAAAGCGATTGGCAGCAGCTGTGGAAGCCGTCGCCTCTTCCGGCGGGCAGATCATGCCGCCGCTGATGGGGGCAGGAGCCTTTGTCATGGTGGAGCTGACCGGCGTGCCCTATAAGGGCATCATGACTGCGGCGCTGCTACCGGCCGTGCTCTATTTTCTGGCGGTCTGGGTTGGAATCAATGCCTATGCAGGTCGTTATCAACTTGCGCAGATCGCAGAATCAGAACGCCCATCTGCGCGCGATGTCATCGTTACTTCAGGGTTTTTTCTAGTGCCGTTTACGGTGCTGATGTGGGGCATGTTTATCTCGGGCATCACACCTCAATTTGCGGCCTGTCTGGCCATCCTCGCCGGCTTCGTGATGTTGTGCTTTCACGCCGATGGCACGTTCAATCTCCGTCGTACATTGATCCGATTTGAAAATGCCTTCCTCACGGCTGCACGCCAGGTTGCGATGATCGCTTCGATCATACTGTGCGCGTCAATCATAATCGGCGTTCTCTCCATCACCGGGCTGGGTGTGAAAATCACATCGCTCATCCTGTCGGGCTCCGGTGGACTGCTCTGGCCTTCTCTGCTGCTGACGGCCGCGGCTTGCCTGGTTCTTGGCATGGAGGTGCCAACGACTGCCGCTTACGTGATTTGCGTGTCTGTAGCCGGCCCGGCCCTGATTCAACTTGGTCTTGAGCCATTGCAGGCACACCTGTTTGTATTCTGGTTTGCGCTTCTTTCGACGATAACGCCGCCGGTTTGCGGAGCGGTTTTTATTGCTTCCGGCATGATCGGCGAAAACTGGTTCAAAGTGGCGCTGACCGCCATGAGCCTGGGCGTTGGACTTTACATCATCCCCCTGGCCATGATTGCCAATCCGGCACTGATAGGCATGGGCAGCGACCTCACTGGAGCGTTGCTGGCATTTGTCCAGATCGGCGTGGGACTTGGATGTGTGTCATACGGTCTGATCGGCAGATTTAGTATCGTGCTTCGAGCTCTTTCGATTGCCGGAGGGCTGGCGATTATTTTCGGACGCCTCGCCCTGGTCGGTGACTAATGATCAGGCTTCTGACTGAAGCACGGCGCCACCATTTCGACCTGTGACGCGCGTCCGGCAGCGGACAGTTTAACCCAGCACGCTTGCACCTTGTTCCGAACTGCTGACGAGGTTGCGAAAGCTTGCGAACAACTCCGTCCCGACGCCAAATGAATTGGCGCTGAGATCCGCCTCCGCCGGGACTCTTGTATCCCATTCGGCTTCATCCACCAGCGCCAATAGCTCACCGGTCGTCGCGTCCAGCCTTACAATGTCGCCATCCTGCAGTTTCGCGATGGCACCGCCATCGGCTGCTTCCGGCGTCACATGGATGGCGGCAGGAACTTTGCCGGACGCGCCGGACATGCGTCCGTCTGTCAAAAGCGCCACCTTGAAACCGCGGTCCTGCAGCACACCCAGAGGCGGTGTGAGTTTGTGCAGCTCCGGCATGCCGTTGGCCTTTGGACCCTGAAAGCGGCACACGGCAATGACATCGTGATTCAGTTCTCCGGCCTCGAACGCTTCTCTGATGCCGTGCTGTGTTTCAAAGATCCGGACCGGTGCCTCGACGACGAGGTGTTCCTGTTTGACTGCGGATATCTTGATAACACTTCGGCCGATGTTCCCGTTAAGGACTTTCAGGCCGCCATCGGCTGAAAAGGGTTTGGCGACGGTGGATAGCACCTTGTCATTGCCTCCAACCTTTGGCGCAGGTTCCCAGCGCACACCATCTGCTCCTTCGAGCTTCGGCTCCTGTGCCATGCCGGCGAGACCATCGCCCCAGATGGTTTTTACATCCGGATGCAGATGGCCTTCGCCAAGCAGTTCGCCGATGAGATAAGGCAGGCCACCGGCGGCGTGGAAATGGTTCACGTCGTACATCCCGTTTGGATAGACACGCGCCAGGAATGGCGTGACCTCGGCGAGATCGGACATGTCTTCCAGTGTCAAGACGATGCCGGCGGCGCGCGCAATGGCGACGAGGTGCAGCACGTGGTTCGTGGAGCCGCCAGTTGTGTGCAGCCCGATAACCCCGTTGACGATGGCTTTCTCATCGATCACCTCGCCAACCGGCGTGTATTCATTTCCGGTTGCGGTGATGGCCAGTGCCCGTCGGGCGGCTTGTTTGGTCAGCGCATCCCGCAGTGGTGTGCCTGGGTTGATGAAGCTGGAGCCAGGCAGGTGCAGGCCCATGAATTCCATCAGCATCTGGTTGGAATTGGCCGTGCCGAAAAAGGTGCAGGTGCCGGGCGAGTGGTATGATGCACTTTCGGCTTCAAGCAATTCCGGACGACCGATCTTGCCTTCGGCATAGAGTTGCCGGACACGGACCTTCTCGGGGTTCGGCAGGCCCGAGGGCATCGGACCAGCCGGAACGAAAACGGCGGGCAGGTGACCGAAGGTCAGCGCGCCGATGAGCAGACCGGGTACGATTTTGTCGCAGACACCCAGATAGAGCGCTGCATCGAACATGTTGTGCGACAAGCTGATGGCGGTCGACATGGCAATCACGTCGCGCGAGAACAGAGAAAGTTCCATGCCTTTCTGACCCTGAGTGACACCATCGCACATGGCCGGGACACCGCCGGCTACCTGTGCCACACCACCAGCATCCCGAGCGGCTTGCTTGATGATGTCCGGGAAACGCTCAAACGGCTGATGCGCCGACAACATGTCGTTGAACGAAGTAACGATCGCCAGATTGGGCACCACTTCGCCGGCCAGGTTTTCCTTATCGCCGGATCCACAGGCGGCAAATCCGTGAGCGAGATTGCCGCAAGAAAGAGCCGACCGGTGAGGTCCTTGCGAAGCCGCAGCACTGACGCGCTCCAGATAGATTTCGCGACTTGGTTTGGACCGCTCAATCAGGCGATCGGTAATAGCAGCAATTTCAGCTTTCACAGTCATGGCTTTGCTTTCGATTTTCGGCGAAGGCCGTTGTCACGGTGCCCAGTAAACGTGCAGTCTGGCATCAGAATGACGGAGCACGTGGCGGATCGGCATCTCGTCGGCTGGTCCGTCTTCAAGGGCCTTTTCAAAGACGGTGCGTTTTTCGGAGCCTTCGATGTGGAGGATCAGGTGCCTGGCAGAGATGATGGGGGGAAGGGTCAGGGTGATGCGAGGTTCTCCTGCCCCAGGTGCCCTCATGGTTTCATAGAGGGCGCCGTCTTCGGGGTTCGTGGCCCGGGCGAGGTTGTCCCCTCCCGGGAACCACGACGCCGTATGGCCATCGGTTCCCATACCGAGAATCACGACTTCGAACGGCAGCGAAAGCTCCGAACCACGCTGCACGACCTCGTCCAAACCTTCTTCCGGTGTCGTGTCCATGGTCGTGATGGGAGCGATGCGCGCTGCCGCGGCCGGTCCGGTCAACAGATTGTCGCGCACAAGTTTGACGTTGCTGCGATTGTTATCAGGTGAAACCCAGCGATCATCCACCAACGTCACTGTGACATATTGCCAGTCGACGATCTGGCTTGCGAGAGTCCGGAACAGCAATTTCGGAGTCGATCCGCCCGATACGCACAACGTAGCTTTGCCGTCAGTTTCGATGGCTTTTTGCAATACATAGGCGATGTCGCGCGCCAGCCGTTCGGCCAGCTCTTCGCGTGACGTATGTTCGAGGAATGCAGGCGTCGGTTTGCTCTGCTCTTGCGCGGCCTCCATCACATGTCCCCGTCGTTCCAGGTGCGCTGATCACGTTCGATCATAGCAATGGACTGGCTTGGGCCCCAGGATCCGGCCGGATAATTGCGCACCGGCTGGGCCGTATCCGTCCAGGCTTGCAGAATTGGGTCGATCCAGCGCCAGGCCTCTTCCACCTCGTCGCGACGCATGAACAGAGTTTGATTGCCGCGGATCACATCCAGCAGGAGACGCTCATAGGCGTCGGGACTGCGTTCGTCGAAATTATCAGCAAAACTCATATCGAGCGGCACATGCTTGAGCCGCATGCCGCCGGGGCCCGGGTCTTTGATCATGATCCACTGTTTGACGCTCTCGTCGGGCTGCAACCGCAGAACCAGCTTGTTGTTTATGGTCTTACCCGCCGCTTCACCGAATATCGAATGCGGAACGGGGCGAAAATTGATGACAATCTCTGACATCCGCGCGGCCATACGTTTGCCGGTGCGCAGATAGAACGGTACTCCGGCCCAGCGCCAGTTTTCGACTTCCGCCTTCAACGCAACAAACGTGGCTGAAGTGCTTTCCTCGCCCAGTTCCTCCAGGTAACCGTCGACCTTGCCTTCGGGGCCGACGCCCGACTTGTATTGTGCCCGCACACTGTTGGCGTCTGCGTTTTGTTCGGTGATCGGCTTCAGCGAGCGCAGAACTTTCAGTTTTTCATCGCGCAGCGCATCAGCATCGTCTGAGGAGGGCGGCTCCATGGCGACCAGACACAGCAACTGCAGCAGGTGATTCTGGACCATGTCCCGCAGGGCACCTGATTTGTCGTAGTAGCCCGCACGGCCCTCGACCCCAACGGTTTCCGCAACAGTGATCTGAACATGATCGATATGAGAAGCGTTCCAGAGCGGCTCGAAGAGCGCGTTAGCGAAGCGCAGAGCCAGCAGATTCTGCACCGTTTCCTTGCCCAGATAATGATCGATACGAAAGACCTGGTCCTCGCGAAAATGTGCGCCGACGTCCTGGTTCAGTTCCAGAGCTGACGGAAGATCACGTCCCAGCGGCTTTTCAATCACCAGACGGCTGCGGTCATCGATGAGGTCATGCTTGTCAAGTTGCGCTGCAATTGGTCCGAACAAGCCCGGACCGACGGCCAGGTAGAATGCCCGGATGCGTCCGTCCTGCTCCATCTCCAGCGCCGATTTCAATTCGTCCCATCCGACATCGGAAGTGACATCAATCTGGACGTAGTCCAGCCGTTTGAGAAACCGCTCAATGCAGTCCTGATCGCGGTGCTTCTCAGGTACATAGGTTTCCAGTGCCTCGCGGGCGAAGTTCTGATATTCCCTGGTCGAAAGATCAGAACGAGATGCGGCGATCAACCGTGCCGCGTCGGGCAGTTGGCCGTCATTGTCGCGGTGGTAGAGCGCCGGCAACAGCTTGCGCTGGGCAAGGTCGCCGGTACCGCCAAAGATGATGTAGTCGAAAGGATCAACGGGGATAATCTGCCGAGTCATATCGCGTTCTCAGGCCTTCTTTTCCTGCTATCTAATCGTTTTAGGTCAATTTGTAAATTCTTCGGCCTACTGATCACAATCTATCGGCCAGTCGCGTGCGACATCATGGTGACGCGGGTTTGAAGACGCCATCTCACCGTTTATGCTAAACGACCATGTGGCTTGTGCCCAGAAATTCAACGAGCGGAAGCAACCCATGATCTTTATTGCGGAGACCAAAAACGGGGAAACGCTGCAATATACAGACAGCAAACGCTGGTTGTGGTTGCTGGCGTTGACGGTGCCTCTGATGCCTCTCACCGCTGTGTTGGGCTACTTTGTGTTCGAACATGAGCCGCTGGTGACGTTGTGGCCCTTTGTTTATTCATTTTTTCTCATTCCGCTGCTGGATCTGCTGTTTGGTGAGGACACCAGCAACCCGCCGGCCGAGGTTGTTGAGCAGATGTCGGCGGACAATTACTACCGCATTCTTTTGCATCTTTCGGTGCCGCTTTTCTGGATCAGCACATTGTCCTCGGCCTGGCTGGTCGGCACCCAGGAACTTCCATGGTGGGCTGTTCTGGCCATGGCAGTCAGCGCCGGCTATGCGGCAGGCACTGCCATAACCGTAGGGCACGAACTGGGTCACAAGACCAGCAGGTTCGACAGATTTTCAGCACTATTGGCCAACGCGGTGTCCGGATACGGGCATTTTTGTATTGAGCACAACCGGGGCCACCACACCTGGGTAGCAACACCGGAAGACCCTGCATCAGCGCGTTGGAACGAGAGTGTTTATGCCTTCGCCGCGCGTGAAATCCCGGGCACGCTAAAGCGCGGTTGGGCCCACGAACAAAGGCGTTTGCAAAAGAAGGGCCTGTCTTTCTGGCACTGGCGCAATGAGGTTCTGCAGGGATATGCCGTAACCGCCCTTATAGACCTCGCGCTCATCATCGCCTTTGGCTGGATCATGATTCCGTTTCTGTTGATCCACAATGCGATCGGCTGGTATGCGCTGACCCAGGCCAATTATGTCGAGCACTACGGCCTGAAGCGTGAAAAGAAGGAAAATGGCCGCTACGAGCCATGCCAGCCGCGTCATTCCTGGAACACAAACCACGTTGTTTCCAACCTCTTGCTGTTCCATCTTCAGCGCCATTCCGACCACCACGCCAACCCGATGCGCCCCTATCAGGCTTTGCGGAATTTTGACGATCTGCCGCGTCTGCCGTCAGGTTATCCCGGTTGCTTCACCCTGGCTGCCTTCCCGCCGCTCTGGCGCAGGGTCATGAACCCCAAAGTTCTGGCCTGGGCTGGAGGCGACATGAGCCGGATAAATACCGGGTGAAGCCAGGGGCATGGCATTTAACTCTTCCCATCCGAATCCGTGAAAAGACTGGGCGAAGGCCGGCTCAGGAGATTGTATTGACGGTTAAAATGGTTGCGGATTGATGACCGCAACAAAGTCCGCCGCCAACCTGCAATCGGGACCAAAGCACTGATATCGCTGATAAACGGCTCCAAGGCACTGTCACCATCGTGAGACCAACCGCCGGAAATTCTCCGGCGGAGTGATCCAAACAAAGGGAGCACATTACCGTATCTGAAACCACTTCACCAAATGGCCCTGAGCCCGGGGGCTGGACACCATAATTGTGTTTGGCTAGCTTTTCGTTTGGATGAGTTGTGGTTGTGCCTGGTCGTTCATCTGTTGATTGCGCTGATTGACGATGCCCCAAATCCAGAAAGGTGCGAACGCACTCGCCGAATGTAAAGACATTTCGCCGGGGGGGGGATCAATGTATCGATTTCGGAGCGCATTTTTTGCGCTGATGGCCGCAGTGCTGCTTATTCTTGGTGCTAGCGGAGCGCTTCACTCAGCTGAAGATCAGCAAATTGCGACAACAAAAGGCCAGCCGCAATTCCCGGATTTCACGAAGCCGGAAATATCTCCAGACTTTTCAGGAATTGTGGTCAGCTCTCGCGACCTGCCAGTTGCCGGAGCGACGGTGTTTCTGATTTCCACCGCCGCAATAGACATGACCCCGATCAAGGCAACGGATGTTTACGCAAAACCCTATGTCGCGGATGCGTATGACGAGCCGCTTGAGGATGCATTGCGCCGTCACCGCGCCATGTTCAGTCAGGCGAAGACCCGCGAAGACGGAAGATTTCAGATTTTCGACGTTCCGGACGGAAAATACTTCGTCTATGTCGATCTTGACAAAGGTGACGGCGCTCACTTTCCCGGCGGCGATCGCAGCCGCATTGCGCACACGGCCGATGAATTGAGAGGCATGTCGATGAAGATCCGCCTCTCGTCGCGGCCATCTGACGGGGCGCATTATGTTGGCAGCACGGAATGTCTCGATTGTCACAAGGAACACGCATCATGGAAACAGACAGGGCATAAGCTCGCCTGGTCCGCTCCCGGTAATCCTGGGCCGTGGCAGGACTTTTCCAAGTTTCCGAACTATTTCGAAGCGATGGAAAACTGGATCGAAACCGAGGACTATAAGGCTGGAACACGCCTTGAAATCGGCGACTATCGCTCAAAAGCGCGAGGCGCAGTAAAGTTCGACGTCAGGAAATATCAAGATGATCGACTGCCGATCGATAAGGTTTTCGCCGATGTCTATCTCTGGAAACGTGCGTCGGACGGGGCGCATTTCATCACCATGGAAAACCGGCTGAACCCCTCAGACCCGCATAGCCCTTCCCACTTGAAAATCGAGATGGTCTATGGTGGCGCGGTGCATCGGCAGCGCTACATGGTCTCGGTTCCAAAGGATCTCGCGGAACGTCAGGGCTTTTACACCCTGCTGCAATTCAATCCGGACGGACGCGATCAGCGTCATAACATTCGGCGGCGGGTCTGGCGTGATTACAAGTTCAGCTACTGGTGGGGAGCGGGCGCCGACGAAAAATATGGCACCGATGATGACGTCATCAAGGCACCCGATGTGAATGAGAACACAATTCAGGCGATGTGTGCTGCGTGCCACGTCACTGGATACGAACGCTATTTCGACGAAACGACGGGACAGGCTTTGGTGCGCGGGGTCGACGATCCAAACGGGTCGTTTAATATCGACGATGACCCGGCCATGGACGAGGTGAATGTCGGTTGCGAAAGCTGCCACGGTCCAGGCTCGGAGCATATTGAAAACGTGGGACTGGGAGATTCCTTCCCCTACGCGACGGTTAACCCGGCATTGCTGGCAGTCGAACGCGAGACGGCTGTGTGCGGACGTTGCCACGATCGGCGCAAGGGCCCCGGCGGCCCGACCCTCGGTTACACCCAACCGATAGACGCCGATGGCAAGATGATGATGCCGGGACTTTCTCGAAACGAGATGATCACGAAATACAGCGCAACGCGTGGTCCGGTGCCGGGTCGGCAGATCTGGCCGGACGACGTTCACTCGCGGAATCCGCACCAGCAATATGCCGATTACATGAAATCCGGAATGTACCGGAACGACCGGATGATGGTCGGCTGTTCTGATTGCCATGACATGCACGGCGGAACAGGGTTCCGCAGATCGCTCGTTGCTGATCCTGACGACGCCAAGTCGCCGCTGTGCCAGCAGTGCCATGCCGTCGATATTAACGCGCATATGGTCGAGTATCTCGGCAATGCTATGAAAGGATCAGCGGGGACGCGTTGCGTCGATTGTCACATGCCCGGCACAATGGTGCACGGTGGGGACGCAGGTGCCTATGGTCGCCTTATCGAGACACCACCTTTTGACAGCGCTGCGAAAGAGGAGCTGGTTGCTTACCTCGAGGGCAATATCAACAGCCACGTCTTCGATGTGCCAAGACGCTCGAATGTTGGAGTGCGCGGCGTTGCCCCTGGTAAGGCCATGCCCATCCCCTTCACCAACTCCTGTGGCTCCTGCCACGACGTCTCGGAGCTGCCGCACAAATGACCACGATCCGATCAAAATTTCTCTTCACTGGACTTGCAGCTGTGTTGCTGTCAGCAAGTCTCCCGGTTCTCGCAAACGAAGCCTATGTCGGCTACCGGCAGAAAATCATGGCTGCCGTCGGCGGTCACGCCGGTGCGATCGGAGCAATCGTGAAATCCAAGCTGCCGGAACAGGATGCGATCGCGGCACTTGCCGAAGCGGTTGCGAAAACTGCGGATACCGTTCCGGCTGCTTTTTCACACGCGCTCCACGAAGGAGCGACGGATGCAAAGCCGGAAATCTGGGATAATATGGATGACTTTCTCACGCTCAACGACGCGATGCGAAAGGCGAGCCTGGCGTTAGCGGATGCGGCGCGGAAGGGTGATCCGGCGGTCGTGAAAAAAGCAATGCGTGACTTCTCGAAATCCTGCGGTGCGTGTCACCGCTCCTACCGTAAGCCGAAAGAAGAGAGTTACAAGCAACGCCGATAGGCAAGGGACCCTCATGTTTCGTCTGATCACCTGGGTTTTGGGACTCGGTATTGCCTGCGCACTTTTTGGATATTTCGTTATCCTGCCACAGCTTGGCCGGGAAAAAAGCGACATCGATGTCACCGCCTTGAAGGGTGATCCAGAACGCGGCGCGTATGTCTTACGGATGGCGGGATGCGTCACGTGTCACTCTGATGGCCAAGGTGAAGCAACCTTTCTTGCAGGCGGCCCAGCGCTTAAGACGCCATTCGGTACTTTCTACGGCCCAAATATTACTCCTGATCCGGATCACGGCATTGGCCGCATGACGAATCAAGAATTCTTCGACGCCGTGACGGCCGGCCTGCGGCCTGACGGAACCCACTATTTCCCCGCCTTTCCCTATGCCAGCTACGTGAAGATGGATGGCCAGGATGTTGTTGACCTGAAAGCCTATCTCGACACTGTACCCGCTGTGTCCAAGGCGGCTCGGCGACACGAGATCGCCTGGCCCTTTTCCGATCGCTCTCTTGTTGGCGGTTGGAAGTTGCTGGCGATTAAAGCGCGCAGCATCGTGCCCGATGCCGGCCAGGATAACGCCTGGAACAGGGGCATGTATTTGGTCGAGGGAGCGGGGCATTGCGGTGAATGCCACACAGACCGCAATCTTCTCGGCCTGCCACGCGGCCCGGCGCATGGCGGATCTCCCAAAGGTTCTTTCTCGTCTGGTGCACCTTCGATTGCCGGGGCAAAATCGGTCATCGCAGACTGGACCCACGAAGACATCACTTTTTATCTGGAAAACGGGCTCAAGCCGGATGGGGACGTATCGGGGGGTAAGATGACCCAGGTTATCGACTTCGCAACTTCGCATCTCACCGGCGATGATCTGGACGCGATTGCCCGTTATCTTTTGAGCCTGCAGACGCCCGCGACGCATTGAAGCGGTTTCGGTCTTTCTTACGCGTTTGCTGCTCTGCGAGATCAAAGTGGAAAGAGGTTTGCCGGCACGCTTGGTCGAGCTCCGTAATCTGCTCTTCGTCAGAAATGCCCTTCCTGGTACCGAGCGCCTGCCGTGTTCCGCCCTATGTTTCATGGCCGTCGAAGAGGGGCTGTGCTTGAACCCGTCGCATGCGGCGAAGGCCGTAAGTACCGGAGCATGCCAAATTCTGTAAAACGTACGCATTCCGGAAATTGCGCTGCAGAACAAAGAGATAAGCGATCGATTCCCTAAAAAGCGCGACGAAATGCAAGTATTAGAGAGAGAGAGTGCGTGTCGCACTTGCGTTCTATGCTGTTCTGGCGGGGTGTGTTGCTGCCACCAGATCCAGCAATTTGATCCTGATTTTTTCGGTCAGATCTGTCTTGTCGCTATGTTGGGCCAGGCTTTCCAGAAGATGTTCCGCAAGAGCTTTTGCTTCTTCAACATTGGAGGGTGAAGCGGCCAGCAGGCCATCGAACTGCTTCGACATTTGTTGATCAAGTGTGGCGCTCAGTTCGGCATCTTCGCTCTCCAGGGCCGCGTGTAGGCTGAGTGTTGTGGCGCGATGCTCTGAGAGAAGTCTGGACAGAGGGTGGGTCAATAATCGATTTTTCCACGTTTCACTGCAGAAAAGTCTACTTTACTTCATTTTTGATGGCGACCAACCAAGGGTTGAATTTGGGCGCCGGACTCTTTGTGAGCCAATTGGGCAGCTTCGGCTGCGCATTGAGTGCCTGTACGATACATCAGTG
>CALIOE010000046.1 GCA_938044775.1 uncultured Rhizobiaceae group bacterium | reverse complement strand
GGTGCCCGGAACTGGCCTTTTTGTAGCGTTCAAAAGAATATCCGCCCATCGCCCAGGCAAGTTCCAAATTGGCTTTCTCCTGGTTCGGGCCCTCAAAAAAGTAACTGCCCTGCGGCAAAGACCGGGCCAATTTCGCGACGGCCATGGCTCCTTGATATCGGTCAACGCCGAACAGAACCCGGGCGACCTTCATGCCATCGCCGGGCACAAGGCAGATCTCTCCCGGTCGAGCCGCAAATCCGGACGATTGAGCCCACGCTTTCGCCTCAGCAGTCAGTCCGCCCTTCGCCGACTTGAATTCGGCGGCAGTAAGACAAGAGATGCCGACTGCCCTGGGTTTTGAGCGCGTAAAGTGGCGTCCAACATCGGTTTCAATTTTCATGAATCTGTCGCTTTCATTCTCGTCACGAGCGGGCAAATGGCAGGCAATCTTAACGAACCATTAGGGTTAACAGATTATTTCTATTCGCCAATAGCGAGCGCCGGTACGAGGCTGCGGGCGCGCTCATTTTGAGGGCAATGAACATGACAAATTCAGTTTTGGGCCGCCGTGGCAGGAGCAGGGCTACCGGGAGTGTTCTTATCGTCGCCGGTCTGATGCTGGCCGTTTCAGGTTGTGCAAAAAGCAGCCTGACAACGGGCTCAATATCCGGCGCTTCAAAAAAACCGGTTTCGCAGCTGACAATGACCGAGCTGCAACAGGCAACGCAGTACTGGTCCAAACGCTACAATCGCAACCCGAAGGACAAGCGCACCGGCCTGCAATTCGCGACAGCCCTGCGCATGACTGGACGCAATGAACAGGCTCTGGCCGTGATGCAGAAAATGGTCATTCATCACCCGGAAGATCAGCAGGTTCTCGCAAGCTACGGCAAGGCCCTGGCAGGTGCCGGCGATCTGCAGAAGGCCCTGCGCGTTATCCAACGGGCGCAGACCCCCGACAATCCGGACTGGAAGCTGTATTCAGCCGAGGGTGCGATCTATGATCAGATTGGCAAGCCGGAGCAGGCCCGCCTGAAGTATCGCAAAGCGCTGGACCTGAAACCCAACGAGCCGTCAGTGCTGTCAAACCTTGGCATGTCTTATCTGCTCACTGGTGATCTTCGGGCTTCAGAGACCTATTTGAAGCAGGCGATACAACTTCCCGGTGCTGACAGTCGGGTACGTCAGAACCTTGCACTGGTCATCGGCTTGCAGGGGCGTTTTCCGGAAGCAGAAAAAGTTGCGGCCGGAGAGCTGCCACCACAGGAAGCGCAGGCCAATGTGGCCTTCCTGCGACGCATGCTGTCCGAGCAAAATGCATGGAAAGACCTGAAGGCGGAAGACAAGTCTTAGGGCTTCCCGACTGGTGGTGTTTGAACTGAGATTTCCTGATACTCGTAAGTCTCGATCCAAACAGACTGTCCCGGCAGATCGCAAACAGATCTATTGTCAACCAACGTTCGAAAATTGGCGGACCGACAGCCTGGTACAGCTTGCGTCTGATCTGGCTGTGGACAGCAACACGGCGTACCGCCCATGATCGCTGCATCCCGCTCGAGCAATGCTGTGGATGTGACCGCCCCGTCACGCAATAATGTTGCAGGTATGGAGAGTGTGTTTGCATGCCTATGAAGCCAGACGCACCGACTTCTCCGGTTGTCTTTGAATATGCCCTGGCCACAAGCCGGCAGCGGGAGAGCTTCTTCTGGGGCACCATTTTTTTAGCCATTGGATTAGCGCCAGCCGTCATCGACTTCATCCGACCAGGTTCTGGTACCGGTGACCTTCTACTGGTGTTTCTTGCAGCTGGTTTGGGCCTTTACCTGTTGTCTTTTTATCAAATGCTGACACCGGACAAGCAATGGGACAAACGCGTCGCACTGGTCTTCGACCAGGATGGTGTTGGTGGCTTGAACCTGTTCAAGAGCATCGATGAACGGCTGAGTTGGAGGCGTGTCCAAAGCATTGAAATAGATGGCGCAGCAGTGGTCGTCCAATTTACGCCCAAAGATCTGACCTCCAACAGTCCGCTGGATCGGCGATCGCAAGCAAGGCTGTCGGTGGACAGCAGACAGCCTGAAGAAATTGTTGCGGCAATCGACAAGTTCTGGTCCCGCACAAACTAACCGGAAAACGGCAGGCTGCCTGGACGCTCGCAGAGTCGCGTTCTGCTATGCATCGAACGGGTGCAATGGTTGCAGAACGGCCATTCGACTTTGTTGCCTCTTTGTCGATTGACTCACGTCAATTGAAATCGGGTGCAGAAGGCGCAGCCTTTCAGAACTTCCGGAAGAGGAGTTTTGAACGTCATGATTTCGCGCCGAACATTTATCGCATCGGGCCTGGTGGTTGCTGCGACCGGAGCGCTTGGATACGGTCTTTGGCCCCGCCTGGATGGATACCGGGAAGAGCTGGTGCGGCAGCGGCGATTTCTCTCGAATGATCCAACGCTGCAGGAACTGGTGAGGATGTCGACACTTGCAGCAAACGGCCACAACACTCAGCCCTGGAGATTTCGCCTGAACGAGGCAGAGATCGAAATTCTTCCCGATCTGTCACGCCGGACGGAGGTTGTCGATCCCGATGATCACCACCTCTATGTGAGCCTGGGATGTGCCGCCGAGAACCTGGCCATCGCCGCCGGTGCGAATGGTCGACCCGCCGATGTAACAATTGAAAGCGGACCAGAACCGCGAATAAACGTAGCACTCGGCAAGGGTCGCCCCAAGGACGACCCGCTCTACCAGGCCATACCTCTCCGGCAGTCGACCCGATCAGCCTATGACGGGCAATCCATTTCCTCCAACGACATCGATCTCCTGCTCGCTGCGGCGCAGCAAGACGGGGTTTCGATCCTGATTTTCACCGACGCGACAAAACGAGAAGCGATTTCGGAATATGTCGTCGAGGGAAACAGTGCGCAGATGGATGATCCGGCTTTTGTTGCTGAACTGCGCGATTGGCTGCGGTTTACTCCCAACAAAGCCATCTCGAATGGAGATGGTCTTTTCAGCGCTTGTTCCGGAAATCCGGTTGTGCCGGAGTGGATCGGCGGACGATTATTCGATGCGTTTTTCACCAAGGATGCCGAGAATACAAAATACCGGGATCATCTACGATCATCGGCAGGAGTTGCGGTCTTCATTGGAGACCAGGCCGATCCCTTGCATTGGATCGAAGTGGGCAGGAGCTTTGAACGCTTTGCTCTTCAGGCAACAGCGCTCGGAATCCGGAATGCACACATCAATCAACCGATTGAAGTGCCTTCTGTTCGTCACGAGTTCGCGCGCTGGCTCGGTATGCCGGATGTTCGGCCCGATCTCGTGGTCCGTTTCGGCCGCGGTCCGGCACTGCCGATGTCTCTGCGACGTCCGGTCAAAGAGGTTATTTCTTGAAGAAATGTGGGAGTCGGGCATTCGTGCGAAACGCTTCCCGACGCTCCACCATTGGCGGCAATCGAGTGGAGCGTCCGGCCAAAACCCCCGAACGGGGCTTGCGCTCCGAACTTGTCCGGAGCGCCTGTTTCAGTTGACGTTGGAGAGCGTTTCCATCGAGCGGATGACAGCTGGGCCGAGGATAACGCAGAACAACACCGGCAGGAAGCAGATCATCATCGGGACTGTCAGTTTTGGAGGCAGCGACGCGGCCTTTTGCTCAGCGCGGCTCATACGCTGATCCCGGTTTTCCTGGCTGAGAACACGCAGGGCCTGCGCCAGCGGCGTTCCGTATTTCTCCGCCTGAATGAGCGACAGAACCACGTTCTTGACGGCCTCCAGGCCGGTTCTCTTCGCCAGATTTTCATAAGCCATACGGCGGTCCTGAAGATAAGACAGTTCAGCCGTCGTGATGACCAGTTCTTCGGCAAGAGCAATAGATTGGGGGCCGATTTCGGTCGAAACTTTGCGGAATGCAGCTTCGATGGCCATGCCGGATTCGACGCAGATGAGGCACAGATCCAGTGCATCTGGCCAGGCTTGGGTAATCGACAATTGCCGAGCCTTCATGCGATTACGAACGACCATCAACGGAATGTAGAACCCCGCGAAACCGATACAGGCGGTATAGAGCAACCGCTGCAGGGGTTCGACAGTGTTGTCGCCAAGATAGAGGTAGATCGCCGCGCCACCCATAAACAGAAAAGGAAGTCCAAAACGCAGGGCGAGAAAGATAAACAACGGCTTCTGGCCGCGGTAACCGGCATGAATAAGCGCTTCTTCGGTTTTCTCGTCTGCGAGCGCCGTTCTCAGATTCAGCTTTTCAACAACGTTCTTGAGGACCGCACCGGGTTCGCGACGAACCCGGACATTGCCACCATCTTTCTTCTCAGCAGCCAGGCGTGCCCGTTCCCGGGCACGAATCTGATCGCGTTCCAGTGCGACCGACTTCATGCGATTGCCAAGTTTATCCGTGGCCAGCATGGGCAATGCAAACGAGATGATTGCGGCAAATACGGCCAGAGCCGTCAGCACGGCCAACATGAATTCAGGCTTTAAGATGAGGTCAAGCATTGTAAAACCTAGAATTTGAAGTTGATCATTTTCTTCATGATGAAGATGCCGCCGGCCATGGAAAGACCGCAGAAAAACAGAACTTTATTGCCTGCAGAGGTTTCGAACAGCGTGTCCATGTAGCCAGGCGTCGTAACCGACACGAGACCGGCAACGACAAAGGGCAGAGAACCAATGATGATCGCAGACCACTTGGCCTCCGACGACACGGCCTGAATCTTGTCAGCCATTTTCCTGCGTTCGCGCAAAACGCGTGACAGGTTGCTCAAAGCTTCCGACAGATTACCACCCGCCTGCGACTGAATGGCGATCACAATGGCGAAGAAATTGGTCTCGGATGTTGGAATGCTGTCATAGAGCCGTCCAACGGCTTCCGGCGTGTTGATGCCGACTTGCGTCGCTTCAATGACTTTGCGGAACTCACCGCGCACCGGCTCTTCAGAGTCGTTTGCAATGATACGCAGACAGTCATTGAGCGGCAGGCCAGAACGCACACCGCGGACGATCACATCAACCGCATTTGGAAACGCGAGAATGAATTTTCTGAAGCGTTTCGATCTGATGTAGTTCAACACCCAGAGCGGCACGCCTACAGCGGCAGCAAAACCTGCACCAATGGCAATAAAGATGTTCGGTGTTACAAACAGAAAGGCGGCAACAAAAACGACCACGCCAAGTGCGACCGACATGGCGTAGAACTGTTTTGTCGTAATGGTAAGACCTGCCTGTGTTATTCGCATTGAGAGCGGCGGATTGGTAGCAGCCTTGCCGGCCTCGCGCTGACTGTCGACCGTTTTCAGTGCGTCTTCACGCATTTTGCGGCGGGTTTTCTCGTCGACCTGACGAGCCTGCTTGGCGACTTTGTCCTTAGGATCGGCCTGCAGGCTCTTCATGCGCTGCGACGTTTTCTTGTCGCGCTCAATCGAAGTATACAGGATGGCATAGAGGATGAGACCTGCCGAAACGGCGGCGAGCCCGATAAATGCCAGCATATTTAAGTCAAGACCAAACATTGTGATGTCCTAGAAGTCGCCGACTGTTTTGTCTTCGGATTCGTCAAGAGCACGTGCCAGACGCTCTTCTTCATTGTAGTAGCGGGCGCGCTCCCACATTTTCGGACGGCCAACACCCGTAGACCGGTGCTTGCCGATGAGTTTGCCGTTCGCATCTTCCCCGGTAATGTCGTACATGAAGATGTCCTGGGTAATGATCACATCACCCTCAAGACCAACGACTTCGGTAATGTGGGTGATCCGACGTGAACCATCGCGCAGGCGTTTTGCCTGGATGATCACGTCAATCGAGCCCACGATAATTTCGCGAACCGTCTTCGCCGGCAGGCTGAACCCGCCCATAGCAATCATAGATTCCATACGTGAAAGGCATTCGCGCGGTGAGTTGGAGTGGATCGTGCCCATCGAGCCGTAATGGCCCGTGTTCATTGCCTGCAGAAGGTCAAACACTTCAGGTCCGCGAACCTCACCAACGATGATGCGTTCGGGACGCATACGCAGGCAGTTCTTCACCAGGTCTGTCATGGTGATCTGGCCTTCACCCTCCAGGTTCGGAGGACGGGTTTCAAGACGAACCACATGCGGCTGCTGCAATTGCAGTTCCGCGGAGTCTTCGCAGGTTATGACGCGTTCATCGGCATCCACATAGTTGGTCAGACAGTTCAGAAGTGTCGTCTTGCCGGAACCCGTACCGCCTGAGATTACAACATTGCAGCGCACGCGGCCGATGATCTTCAGAATCTCTGCGCCTTCAGGAGAAATCGCCCCGAAGCTCTGCAGCTGATCAAGAGTGAGCTTGTCTTTCTTAAATTTACGAATGGTCAGCGTAGGGCCATCGAGCGCCAGGGGCGGTGCGATGACGTTAACGCGTGAACCGTCAGCGAGGCGGGCGTCACAAATGGGTGACGATTCATCAACTCGACGGCCGACCTGGCTCACAATGCGCTGGCAGATATTCATCAGCTGATCATTGTCGCGGAAGCGGACATTGGTGTTTTCCACCTTGCCGTTCACTTCGATGAAGGTCTGCTTGGAGCCGTTGACCATGATGTCGGCGATGTCATCGCGCTCGAGAAGAGGCTCAAGCGGGCCAAAGCCAAGAACATCATTACAGATATCGGCAAGCAGTTCTTCCTGCTCGGCAATTGACATGACGATCGACTTGATGGCGATGATGTCGTTGACGATATCGCGAATTTCCTCGCGGGCGCCCTCGGCGTCCAGCTTGGAGAGTTGCGACAGATCAATTGTGTCGATAAGCGCTGAGAAAACCTGAGTTTTTACGTCATAGTATTCTTCGGACTTGATCTTGATTGCCGGTGCCATCGGAGCTTCCGGCTCCAGCGACTGGGCCTGAGCCTTGATTTTCTTTGGCGGGAGAGCTTCTCCCGGCTCGGGAATGGCGCCAGCCGTGGGAGATTCCATCTCAGGCTGCAACGGTGGCGCAGCCACAGGCTCTGCTGCTGGTGCTGGCGCAACAGACTCGGCCGCTGCTTGTGCGTTCCCGGTTTCCGGAGGCATTGCGAGCGGTTTCTTGAAACCCCCGCCTGCGTTTCCACCCTTTTTACCAAACATCAGGTCTGCACTCCTTGAACAATCGACCTCTAAACCTCGCGCGCCGCCAGGGGCGCCGGCACAGGGTTAGGCACTTTTCTTTCTTCTCAGGCGCGACAACAAAGATCCAACGGACTGCTTTTGCTGCTCTGGCTGAATTTCCCGGCGGCCCGTCAGGGCTTGAGCCAGAAGGTCGAACGAGTTGCCAATCTCATGTTTCGGATCTGCCTCTGAAATCATCTGACCGTTGTTGGCAGCAAGCCCAAATATCGCCGGCTCGAACGGAATGACGATCGTCGGCTCCAGATCAAGTGGTCCGGTAAAATCGGCTACCGAAATCTCCGGACGTTTGGGCACGTTGCACTGGTTGATGACCAGCAATGGCTTCTCATCATTGGGCCGCAGCTCTTTGAGCGTATCCACCAGGTTTTTGGTGTTGCGCAGGCTGGCAAGATCCGGGGTTGCCGTGATGACCAGTTTGTCGACGGATTCCACAATCTGCCGGATCCAGCCTGTCCACATATGAGGCAGGTCAATGATCACATTTGGAGTGCCACGTTGCGCGACCTCGAGCAATTGCATGAAATCGTTGGCTTCAAAATCGTATTCGCGGTCCAATGTAGAGGGAGCCGCCAACAGGCTGAGATGATCGGAGCACTTGGCCAGCAGACGATCAAGAAACGTATCGTCGATCCGGTCTGAGGAAAACACCGCTTCTGCAACGCCCTGTGCGGGATCCTGATCGAAATCCATGTTGGCGGTACCGAACGGCAGGTCAAGGTCCGTCAGAATGACGTCGCTTTCGTATTTGCTGGAAATCGCCCAGGCTACGTTGTGCGCGACCGTCGAGGATCCAACGCCGCCCTTAGAACCGATGAAGGCAACGGAATTGCCGAGCGGTTCTGATTCGGGATTGACGAACAGGGTGGAGATGATCTCCATAACCTCAGCCATTGAAATCGGTGCAACAAGATATTCGCCCACACCGCGGGAAATGAGCTCACGGTAAAGCTGCACATCATTGTTGTGGCCAATGACCACAACATTGGTGCCTTCATCACAAACCTCAGCGAGGTTCTCGAGCTGACCGATCAGCTCCATGCCTCCCAGTCTCGATTCCACCAGAATGAGATTGGGCGTTGTGGCGGTCTGATAAAAGTCGACTGCTGCAGGTACTCCACCCATTTGCACTTTGGTGTGCGTCTTGGCCATGCGTCGATCCTGCGCAGCAGCTTCAAGCGTGTTGGCGACCCCCTGGGTCTCACAAAACGCCTGAATGGAAACGCGCGGCACCGGACGGACATTGTCCATGTCACCCGCAATCACACCGGCTGGTACAGCGGCAGTTTCGTGCATATTGCCGGTCGCCTGATGAACGGGCGCCGCATCGGCCTGATAGGCCATCGGGTCGGCAGCAGCCTGTTGTGGCTCAACTGGCACATGTTGTGTTTCCGGCTCCATATAGACGGGCTCCTCATAGGGCGGTGTTTCCGGCGTCATCGCAGGCGCGTCTGCCTCTGTGTGCGCGGCGTCCTGGGTGGCATATCCTGGCTCTGCAGCAGCAGGCTGCGGTGCAGCATGCTCCTGGGGTTCCATGGGCTCGCCGTGATCAACTTGATCAGGGTTTCCACCCTGTTCCTTGTGTGCCGGTTCGGACATTTTACTGCTCATTCCCTGAATTGACGTCTTTGCCTGGAAAGATTCCGTTAACGTGTCACTAGTTTTCGAACACGCCTGGAGGCGTGTTGATGCTGATATTTGATGCGGTTTCTTCACCGTTGCGGTAGGCGTCTATGACGACATCGCGACGGGTTGCGTCGATCGAAGTCGCGCCGCGCGGACCAAGCAGGTCTGCAGGATTGGCAACGATGGCGGCCAGATTGCCCTGCGTCGCACACCCGAAGTTGTGATAATTGTGGTTTTCAACATTATCAGTGAGGTCTTTGTTCCACTTGCCGCATTTCTCGACATTGGCCGAGATGGCGGCATAGGAAAGCCGGATTGGCGCGCTGGCGCCATGTCGGCTTGCGTCGTAACCAACAGTCTGGATTCGGTAGCCCGCTACACCGCTTTCGCGGATTGTTTCGACGATTTTACGCGACACACGCTGCGCAGCCGTCTGATTGGGCGAACCACCCGGCAGCATAATGCGGATATTTCCATTCGCCTGCTGCTTGTACTGGAAGGCAAACTCGGCAATCGACCCCTTGATCGCTACCGGCACGTCGTACGCGCTGGATGCAATGGGAATGTCGAGGGTCTTTTCCTGTTCGGAAACGACAATCGGGTGGCGGGTTCTATAGTCGTCTTTGACCGTGCCGACCGTGAAGTGATCCTTGGAATGCTTGGCGCAACCGCCAATAACCAGCGTTGGCAGAGCTACTGCGAGCAACATGACAGGCGCGGACATCCGCTTTGCAACCGAACGCTGTGGCTGTGTGGAGCCACGTTCTTCAGTGATCTCAAAAGCACGTTTTTTCATCGTATTTCTCATAATCGTTCCCACGCCTTTACTTGAGAATGAAGCCAATAGAGCCGGTGTAGCGACCCTTGGGCAGGTCACCCTGTTTTGTTCCGTAGACCCGGTTTACCCGGCCCATGAAGTAGCCTGCGGCGTCACTGGCAGGCTGAAAGCCTTCATCCGGACGGGCAATCTTGCTGCGCGCAGTCGGACGAACCAGATAAGGTGTAACCAGAACCAGCAGCTCGGTTTCATTGCGTAAAAACTCGCGGCTGCGGAAAAGTGAACCAAAGATCGGAATGCTCATCAGACCCGGATGTCCGTTGACCGCCTGACGCACGTCGTCCTGAATCAGACCACCGATAACCATGGATCCACCAGAGGGCAGTTCGACAGTTGTATCAGCCACACGTTCCCTGACGCCCGGCGAGTTGCCGAAAGTACCAAAGTTTGTCGCACCGCGTGTTGTCGGCTCAGAAACCTCGGTCCTGATTTTGAGGCTGATGCGCCCCTCGCTCAAAACGACCGGTGTGAAGGAAAGGGAGATACCGTAGCGTGTCTCTTCCGAACGGTACGAGCGGCCACCATCGTCAGTGTTCTCATCAAATTCGCGAACAACGTTGTACCGGCCGCCCGAGCGGAAATGGGCCTGCTCACCGGATACCGCCGTCAGGCTGGGTTCGGCCAGCGTACGCATGACACCCGCTCTCTCGGCCGCTGAAAGTGCGCTGGAGAGAGTGTTGGCACCCTGAGTGAGGTTGAGAACTCCGTTTCTGGTGGCGGGCGCTACACTTTGTTGAAACGCACCACTGCCAAATACGCCGAACCCGAACCCATCGGCGTCGGTATTGTTGAAGGTTGTGTTTATTCCCAGCTGCTTGATGACGTTTCGCTGTATTTCGGCGACAACGACTTTGAGGTGCACCTGATCTTCTCCATCAATCTTGAGCAGATTGACGACTTTACTGGATTCGGCTCTTGAAAGACCGTTGCCGAAAAAGCTGTTGCCGTTCTGAAAACGTTGCTGACCGCCGTTATTTACAAAAATCTCTGCCATCTGAACCGCACGAGCCGCATCGAGCGGGGTGCGGACATGGCCCGTCAGGATGACGTTGTCATTGGACAGTTCGGCCTGAACATCGGAGCCCGGCAGGAAGCGTGTGATGTAGTCTTCAAGCCCGGCAATGTCGCGCTCAATGGCCAGGTCAACCCCGGCAATCTGGCGACCGCGTCCGTCAAAGACAAAGATGTTGGTTTGTCCGATTTCCTTGCCGAACAGATAGATGCGGGTAGAGGTACGCGTAACGGCGTCAGCCACATCCGGATTGGCAACAAGGATGTCATGGGCCTCAGCGGGCAGGTCGATAACGATCGACTTGTTCAATCCGAGCTTGAGTTTCACCGGCTCGTTTGCTGATGATTCTGTAAGCTTGATATAGTTGCCGGTGCGTTGCTGAGCTTCCGCCGAAACAACCGACATGGGATGCAATGCGGTTGTCAGGGCCAATGCCGTAACGCTGGCAAATGCAAGTGACTGCCGGACCCTTTTGCCGACATTGAGCTGAATGTTGTTTATCAACTTGTTCGACATCTCTTTGGCTTCATTTTTCATGGCGTAAACTCTTTCGGACCCGAACGAATTATTTGACTTGTTTCATTAGGACGGCGGCGCCGTAACGAATGATTCTCACGGATCTGTTTTCCGCTTCCTGTGCCCTGCTTTCGGCGGTTTCGCCTTTCGGACCGGAATCCTCGACGCTGCGCAGCGCCAACGTCAGAGTGCCGCCTCTCTGCTGCGCTACCGTCAGGGTTTCAACCTGCGAAGGTGTCAGTTCCAGAGTTGCGGTTTTGCCGATTTTGGCTTTCTTGCCATTCTGGTCCTCGATGACCTGGTCAATTGCCAGCACACGAATGTTTTTCAGCAGCGTTTCAGCAACACTTGCTGATACGGTGCGGCCACCAACGGAGCTCTTGCCGGTCTCGGCGGTCACGACATCGACGTAATCGTTGGGAAGGACAAAACCGCCGGCGCCGGAAACGGCAGCGATGCGGACGGCAACGGCCCGTTTGCCTGCCGGCAGGATCGCTGACATGTATCCACTATCGGACCGGACAACCTTTTCCTCACGGATCGGTTCGCCCTCGTAAAAGGTCAGCCTTGCAATGGTCTTGTTGAAGTCCTTGAGCGCGTCCTTGTTGGTATCCTGGGTAATGAAACCCTTCTTGATACCTTTCTCCGGCCACTCGACCCAGGCAATATTTCCAGAGGTGAGCTTATCACCCATGGTGATTTCCTTCACCGCGGCAAGAACTTTCTTGCTCGGAACCTTTTGCGCTTCAACAACCTGAACCGGTTGCTGCTGGTTGAGGTTCAACATGATGTAACCTGCACCACCTGCTGCGACCAACGCCACTGCGCCTATTACCAACTGTATTGGCTTCATGATGTTCAACTCCAGCCCACGAAACGCTTCTACTCGAAACCAGTTTTGAACATTATTGGTGTACTTATAGTTAATGGCCCCCTGCGAAACGTGGTAAATGCAAATTTAGGTTTTGATCGAGACAAAAAAGCCCGCGAAAAACGCGGGCTCCTTGGATGGGGTCGGGAAAGGATCGATCAGCCGAACGGCGCGCCTGAAGCAGCAAAATCCATCCATGGTGTCTTTACAAACACCAGAAGAGCTGCCGGTCCCAGGGCAGCGCCGTAAGGTACACCATTCTTTTTGTCGTGGAGACGGCGGGCCCATTCGAGCTTGTCGAGCAATTCGGGCAGCGGCCCCCTGCGCATCAATATGATGATCAGTGTAAGCAAGCCACCCATCACCGAGCCAATCAGCAGAAATTCGAGCGTTGGCGCTGCACCCAGCCAAAGCGAAGCGACTGCGGCCAGTTTGGCGTCACCACCGCCCATGGCGCCGATCGAGAACAATCCAAAACAGACAACAAGCACAATTGCGGAAACTCCTGCATGCCAGGCGAGAGTTTCGAGTGTCATTCCAACAAAGGGCACGCAAGCAACAAAACCCAGCAAAAGCGCAATGACAATCTTGTTGGGGATGGTCATCGTAAAGATGTCAAAGAACATGACGAAGATCATGCACAGCGGGAAAAGCCCCAGAATTACCAGATTGATCATTGTTCATCCCATTCCCAAGACAGGGTGTCGCTTGTCACCGCTCAACCCGATATTGAAGTGACCCTAGCGGCTGCCCTTTAAACGCCCGTTAACACCGGGCAGCGATCACGCAACCAGCGGTGTCCAATGACGGCAGATCCAAATAAAAAAAGGGCCACCCTGCTCAGCAGGATGGCCCTCGCATTCAAGCAATAAGGCGGGCTAATTAAGCGCCGGCGCCGTTGATTGCTGTTGCAGCTTCGTCGAACTTAGCTTCGATTGCAGTACCAGCAGCAGTAAATGCTGTGATGCCAACGATCGAAATCAGAGCGGCCAGGAGGCCGTATTCGATTGCAGTTGCGCCAGATTCGTCTTTGAAGAAACGTTTGATATTAGTCATGGATTTAGTCCTTACTCCACGTGTTACAGCAAAACCGTCGGATGTTTCTCCGATCGGTTGAGTGGAAATTACCCCCCTCGGTTTAGGATCAGCTTAAAAAAGAAGGTTTCCAAAGTGTAACTACGATTCAGTGCCATCTTTGGTAAAAGAAGCATGAAGAACGCCCCCTGCAGGCCCCGAGTGTTCTATGGATTTGTGTGTATATATATAAAGCAACGGATATTTGGCGAACCGCATTGATACTTAAGTCTTCATTCACCAAATTGCTGGATTATGCCCTTAGTTTATTGTGACGGGTGAAAAGCATGTTGTTCCCAACGAAAATTTCTTTTGGCCGCTTCGGCCTCAATGCCGTTTCAATGGGGCTCGCTCTGTTCGCCGCATCTGCGACTGTGGGATCTTTGAATTCCGCCTTCGCCGAACAGGGGAAATCGGCCTTTGGCGAAGAGAGCGAAAAAGTAACCCTCCACGTCACTGTAGACCGCGCCAAGGTCGTTCGCATCGCCAAACCGGCGAGCACCGTCATCATCGGCAATCCGGCTATTGTCGATGCGACCATTCAGGATTCAAGAACTCTGGTTCTGACCGGGCGCAGTTTCGGCGTCACCAATCTCATCATTCTCGACGCAGACGGTGATCCCATTGTGGATGAGACCGTCGTCGTCAAAGGACACGAAACCAGCACCGTCCGGATCTATCGCCGTGATGTGCGTCAGACGCTTGCCTGCGCACCGATCTGCGAATCGACCCTGACCATTGGCGATGACAACAGCGTGTTCCAGAGCTCAGAACGTCAGATCCGCGCGCGCAACCGGATGGCTGAAAGCCAGGGTCGCTAGCACAACCGCCAGACCGCCACGCTCAGCGTAAGCGGTCCATGTCGGCGGCTAGCCGTGGGACGAGCTGTATGCTTAACAAAACCTTCCGCGAACCCCGACTTTTTTTATGATCTGAAAACTTATTCTCAATCTTGCTTGGCTATCGTCCGGTCTTGAACGATCGGAACAGGCAGGGCTGAGGTATGAAGCTGTTTTCTGAGAAAAGTAATCACCGCGACGCAAAGCGACGCAGCTGGTTTGGTATGCGCGCTTTCAAGCGCAACGAGGACGGATCGACGGCCATCGAGTTTTCGATCATCGCCCTACCCTTCTTCTTGCTGATATTCAGTATCTTTGAAGTGGGATTCCAATATTTCGCCGACCGACTGCTGAATGCAGGGGTCGATAATGTTGCCCGGATGATCCGGACGGGTCAGACCCAGGCCAATTCATTCTCGGATGCAACCCAGGGGTCGCCGCAGGAACAGTTCAGAGACCTGTTGTGTGCACAGGGCACCATGGTGGTTTTCCGCTGCGAAGACGTGGTTGTTGATGTGCAGCAGCTGACCGAATTTGGTCCCCCACCGCCAGTCCCACGCGATGCGGATGGGAACTTTGACCCCGATCAGACAGGATTTGCACCTGGCAGCCGGCTTACCGTCAACCTTGTGCGCGCATTCTATGAATGGCCGACCTTTATTCCATGGAACAAGTGGACGGACGGTAACTGGGGCGACGACAACGTCTTGCTGGTCGCAAGCACCGCTTTCCAGAACGAACCCTATACACCAACGGGTGAAGAATAAGGACAACGGCTCCGGGAGCTGTGAGCGTCCAATCACAAATGCCACTAACGCGGCGGGAACTTCGAGATGACAATGTTTAAAAAGCTGAAAAACAAAACCGAGAATGGCCCACGTGAGGCCGTCTTTAAGCGTTTTGGAAAAGACGAGAGCGGCCTTGCAGCACTGGAGTTTGTTATTGTCGCTCCGTTTCTGATTGCCTTGTGGCTTGGATTCTTCTCCTTTGTGGTGATGGAATCGACTGGAACCCGCGTTAGCAAAGCCGCCGCGGTCGCCACTGACATCGCGTCACAAAGAAACGATCTCAACCTCGAGAAACTGACGATTGCGCTCAATGCAGCCGATGCAATGATGCAGGGACCGACTGTCGACGATCTCACGATTGAAGTCATCGGAATTCGCGTGACCGAAGACGGAGATGCCGAAGTGGTCTGGGGCCACGGACGGGCACCGGCAGGAGGGTTTTCCGGAGCAGCTGCAAAAGCGACCGTTGGGGCGGCTCCAACCTCATTTCCAAGCGAGCTGCTGACCCAGCCGGGATTTTATGTACAGACCACCGCACGCCTGTCGCACAAGCCGGCCTTTGCAACAGAAATCTTCACATTGTGGGATGACAACGACACAATCGACTTCGTGCACCGGTTCAATTTCGAGCCAAGGCTCGTGAGCGAAATCGAGTGCAGCGATTGCTCTCCGGCCGCATACGAAACGAGAACCTAAAACAACGGGCCCCGGATCATCCGGGGCTTTTTTTTGCACCCCGCTCTAGGGGCCGCGGAGCACCGTCTCCAGCCAGCTGTCCAAAATCAGCGATACGGCTGCTGAGGCGGCAAACAGGCCCAGTGCACGGGCGAAATCGGTCTGCAGGCTGATCCGCAAAAGTCGAATTCCGGCAACAATCAGCAGCGACAACATCGAAACGTAGACAAGTGCCCAGCCGGTCCCCGGTGGATCGGGAAAAGCGTTCTCCCGCGCCATCAACATCACAAACAGAACCGGCATCAGGGCCAGGCTGACGACCGGCGCCGCCCAGTTATGGACGATGACGCAATCGGCAAAACCTTTTTGCAGATTCAGCCGTTGGACAAGAAAATACAGCGCCAGCATTGACAGGCCGTAGCTAACAAGATCGATCGCAACGCCTGCGGCGACAAAGTACAGTCGCGATTGCCCGCCCGTGGCCTGGGTAACCACGGAGGAGGAATAGATCAGCGACTGGACTGATGTGTCGACAAGCCCCGCCAGAACCAGACCGTAGAATGACAACCAAAATCCACCTGAAGACAGATCGATGCGCCTCATTCCGGAAGCCCGACCCAGCATGATCTCGGTGACGCCTACAAATGTTCCCGTCAAAGTGACAGGCGTTCCGCTCACGATGAAGCATCCGCAAAAAAATCGTCTATGAAACGGGTGTAAATGGCGGTCAGCTGCTCCAGATCAGCCAGAGCCACGCGCTCATCGATCTGATGCATCGTCTGACCCACCAGTCCGAATTCCACAACCGGGCAGACATCCTTGATAAAGCGGGCGTCTGATGTTCCACCGCCTGTCGAAAGCTCAGGAGCCCTGCCCGTCTCAGATTTCACGGCGCCGGAAATGGTTGCGATGAGGTGTTCATCCCGGGTCAGAAATACATGGCTGGGGCGATCAGTATAGTCGACACGGAACTGAACCGGCTCCCGCGGACCATCGGGCAAGGCGGGGCGCAACAAGTCGTCTGATGCCGCTGCCTCAAGCCGCCGCAATATCTCGGCCTTCACGCTGTCGGCGCTCCATGTGTCGTTGAAACGGATATTGAAACGGGCTGTGGCCTGGGCCGGAATGACGTTGTAGGCCGGATTGCCGACATCGATTGATGTGACTTCCAGGTTGGTTGGCTGAAAGTCCCTGGTTCCCGCATCAAATGGTTCGGCCATCAACGCTTGTGTCAGGGCCACCATGCCGCGTACCGGATTGTCTGCCAGGTGGGGATAGGCTGCGTGCCCCTGAACACCCGTCACCGTAAGTGTGCCGGAGACAGATCCCCTTCGCCCGATTTTTACCGCATCACCCATGGCCTTGGGATTGGTTGGTTCTCCCACAAGACATGCATCTATTGTTTCGCCCTGCTCCACCAGCCAGTCCAGTATCGCCGATGTGCCATTAATCGCCGGCCCTTCTTCATCGCCGGTAATCAGAAAGGAAAGAGACCCTGCAAAAGCGGGCTTGCCCGCGAGAAAATTCTCGACCGCGGCGATAAAACAGGCAATCCCGCCTTTCATGTCGACAGCACCGCGGCCAACCATTTCTGAGCCGATAATTTCGCCCTGGAAGGGATCCGCAGACCATGATTGTTCGTCGCCGGTCGGCACCACATCGGTATGACCCGCAAAACACAGATTTGGGCCCCTGGTTCCAAACCGCGCGTAGAGATTCTCCACGTCCGGTGTACCAGGTGCTGCGGCAACCCGTCGGACAACATTAAAGCCCAGTGGCGCCAACCGGGATTCCAGATAGTCCAGAGCCCCTCCTTCCTCGGGCGTTACGGAAGGGCATCGAATGAGATCGCGGAGAATCGCGGCGGCGGGTGCTAGATCAGACATGTTAGCGGTTTAGCAGGACGGTTCCGCCCGTCAAACAGAACCTCACTCGTCGAGCGGTGCATAATTGCCGACACCCGGCAAGATGATGACGGTGGGCTGTTTTGGAAGGTTGTTCAGCGACAGAACCAATTCGTTCTTCTTTTGCTGCTGAACCGGAAAATCGCCGCCCAGATAATTCAGAAAGCGTGGCATGCCGTCAAAGCTTCGTACATGCATCGGCAAAACCACGGACGACCGCAAACGTTTGAGGATTTCCCTGGCGCTCACATGGGTCATCGTCAATCCGCCATCAACCGGTACCATCACCACATCGAGGCGACCGATCTTGCCATAATATTCCTCACTTAACCTGTGATGCAGGTGCCCAAGGTGCCCGATGCAGAGTCCGGCGATCTCAAAAATGAAGATCGAATTGCCGTCTTTTTCGGTGCCGAAGCGCAGAATATCAGTCGTCACATTGCGCAGCAGCACATCCTCAATCACATCGTGATAGGCGGCCGGTTCTCCCTCCGTCGGCCAGCCCTTGTAAACGTGGGCGATTTTGGGGTCAGGCGAACTGGTATAATGCGAGGAATGGGCATGGTTCATCGTCACCACATCGGGCGTTACGGAATCAATTAACCAACCGGCATAATCTGTGGCAATTTTGATGCCGCCCGGGCTTTCAATAAGATAGGTCGAGTGACCCTGATAGGATATGCGAACCGAATACTGAGCATCGTTGGCCGGTGTGGACAGGCTTGCAAATTGCACCGGCACTTCCGGTGTCCTCAAATTGTCGGCTATGGCCAGACACGTGCTCGGCTGGCGTTGCAAATTTTGCGCGTGAGCTGGCTGGAGCCAGATCACCCCAAGAAAAACAGCTGACAAGAGCTTCCGCATCCTGGCCTCCAATCGAAAAAGGCCCCCGAAAATTCAGCCTAGGACGAAAATGGCGGATCGCCAACTCACATATTACGGAGCTGAACCCCTGTTTGACCAACTCCGCTACGTAAAGACCTTCGGATCGGCAACCGCGATGCCCAGAGGATCTGCGCCGTAAGAATTGAAACCGATCGTTCCCCTTCTGACACCAAGCTCAAACAATCCCCAAAGCGAGACGATTCCACCAATCGCGCTCAGGATCTAAGCGCCCTCGGTAACGCCGAAAAAACCGGCCGGAACCTCGACGAGAACGGGCAGAAGAAAAACGGAAGAAGCCACCAGGCGGACTTGTTTCGGTCGTGCAGGCGCCGGACCGCTATCGCCATGCTTGCGATCAGCGCTGCAATCGCAAGCGTGCAAGCTGCAACCACTTTCGGTAAAACCGATTCAGACAGCTCAAACAAACCTGTATTGGCCAAGAGGCCACCGAGAAAATACACCCCCGCTGTAAAGACGGCGAGTTCTGATATGGACAACAACCGGAATTGCAGCCTGCCGGACCGGCCGCGAAAACTGAAAAGGACGTGAAAAAAGTTCACATCAGCTACCGGCTCTCGCGTTGGTTAGTCGCGCAGCAGCTCGTTGATTGCGGTCTTGCTGCGGGTTTTTTCGTCAACCGTCTTTACAATCACTGCACAGTAGAGATTAGGGCCAGGCTCGCCATTGCCCATGGGCTTGCTTGGCATCGAACCGGCGACCACAACCGAATAGGGCGGTACCTCACCGAAGGTGATCTCGCCGGTGGCGCGGTTTACAATTTTCGTGGACTGACCAATGAACACGCCCATGCCCAAAACAGCACCTTCGCGCACAATGCAACCCTCGACGACCTCAGAACGGGCTCCGATAAAGCAATTGTCCTCGATGATAACCGGGCCGGCCTGTAGCGGTTCGAGTACGCCACCGATGCCGACGCCACCCGAGAGGTGCACATTCTTACCGATTTGGGCGCAGGATCCGACGGTTGCCCAGGTATCGACCATGGTGCCTTCGTCGACGCGGGCACCAAGATTTACAAAGGACGGCATCAGGACCACATTCGCAGCGATGTGAGCCGAATGGCGGACGACGCAATTGGGAACGGCGCGGAAGCCGGCAGCCCGGAAATGATTTTCGCCCCAACCGTCGAATTTGGAAGGCACTTTGTCCCACCAGGTGGCGCCTCCCGGACCGGACGAGATGATTTCCATGTCATTCAACCGGAATGACAACAGGACAGCCTTTTTCAGCCATTGATTGACTGTCCAGTTCCCATCACCGCCTTTTTCTGCGACGCGGGCGTCGCCGCTGTCGAGCAGCGCCAGCGCCCGTTCTACCGCGTCGCGAATTTCGCCATCGGTGCCCGGCCCGACATTGTCGCGGTCGTCAAAAGCCGTTTCAATGATATTCTGAATGTCGGTGGTGCTCATGGAAGGAAACCCGGTTTCAAAGTTTGCGCCTTTATAAACACGCCGACTATTGGAGCAATGGGGCTTTGACGAAAAAACGTCAGCGGTCTATGCGGTGCATTCCGCAATTCCAGAGGCCCGTTCCCATGTCATCCGAAGAGATGCCCGTCCGCAGAATGCCGCAGCCCCGCAATCCCCTGAAAGGGTCGCACCGCGATCGTGAGGAGGCCAAGGTTGTTCCGGACACGCCACAGACCCGATCTCCTGCATACCGGTTGGCTTTCGATGATCCGGATTTCCTGTGCCGCCCCGAGACACGACCCATTCGGCTGCAACTCGAACTGCTGAAGCCGGAAATGATGCTCGAGGAAGCCGGCATTGTGTCGACAACGGTCCTGTTCGGAGGTGCTCGCATAGCGGAGCCGGGAACAGATCCAGCGGCTGCCAAAAACGAAGTGCAACGCAAGAACCTTATCGCCAGCAGCCAGTACTACACCGAAGCCCGGAGATTCGCCCAACTGTCCTCGGAAGCCTCCAAAAAAACCAACTTTACCGAATATGTGGTTGTAACCGGTGGCGGACCCGGCGTCATGGAAGCCGGAAGCCGCGGCACGCTTGATGTGGGGGCTCCCAACATTGCACTGAACATTGTGCTGCCGCATGAGCAGGCGCCGAACCAGTATGTGACGCCGGAATTCAGTTTCAACTTCCACTATTTTGCCATTCGCAAGATGCATTTCCTGATGCGCGCCAGTTCGGTGGCCGTTTTCCCTGGCGGGTTTGGTACACTCGATGAATTCTTCGAGACTCTGACCCTGATCCAAACCGGACGCATGGAACGTGTGCCGGTATTGTTGTTCGGAAAGAAATTCTGGGAACGTGTCATCAACATTGAAGCACTGGCCGAGGAAGGCACAATTTCGCCGGATGACCATAACCTTTTCACCATCGTTGACGATGCCGAAGAGGGATGGAACGTGGTCAGCGAATTTTACGGTTTGGGCGCATAGTGCCGGAAGCAACGCCGGAAGAACTCGAAAAGGCCCGACTGAAAGGGCTCGGGCGCAAACTGTTCGCCGACGGGTGGATATTCGTACGCGGTGTTCCGGCGATGAAGTTTCTGCCGCCTGAGGGCCCGGCTGAAGTGGCCTTTGCCGGGCGTTCCAATGTCGGCAAATCCTCGCTGATCAACGCATTGACTGCCAAAAAGGGGCTTGCGCGGACGTCCAACACTCCAGGACGGACCCAGGAGCTGAACTTCTTTGTGCAGGAGGGCGAATTTGAAGGCGGACTGCCTCCCCTGGCGCTGGTGGACATGCCCGGTTACGGCTTTGCCAAGGCGCCAAAGGCGGCCGTTGACGCCTGGACCAAACTTATTTTTGAATATTTGCAGGGTCGCAGCACGCTGCGGCGCGTGTTTGTGCTCATCGATTCCCGCCATGGGATCAAGAAAAACGATGAGGAAGTCTTTGACCTGCTCGACAAGGCAGCCGTTTCTTACCAGTTGGTCCTGACCAAGGCCGACAAGATCAAGCCTCCGGCTTTGAAACGGTTGCAAGCAGAAACGCTCGAGAAGATCGCCAAGCGGCCCGCCGCATTTCCTGAGATTGTCTCGACCTCGAGCGAAAAAGGCCTGGGGGTTGATGATCTCAAAGGTGCGATCATGTTTGCCTGCGGGTTCGGCTAGAACCCTTTTCAGCGCGACCTGGTCCCTCCCGAGCGGATCAGTCGGTCAGAAAGCTGCTGGTCTGAGTCGCCAGTCGAAGCAGCTGTGTGCGGTTATCAGCCAGGGTTTTTGAGAGCAGAGATTTTACCTGGGTGTTCACCGTCTCGACTGATTTGCCGCGGGTTTTTGCAATCTGAGCATTGGTCAATCCTTCAGCAACAAGGTCCAGAATCTTTTCTTCCGTTGCGGTCAGGCCGTAAAGCTGTCCAAGCTTTGGCGCATCGATCTCGGTTCGGCTGTTCGTATCAAGACTGAAAACGATGCTGGAGCCGCGCAATCTGCTGTCGATTTGTGGCGCACTGGTGAGAGGCACGATTTCGACGCACAAGGCCCCCTCACAATTGTCCGGTTCGATGATGATCGCCTCCTTACGAGGACGCGCGCCGAACCGGCCATGATTTGCGGCGGAATCGAGCATCTTCTGAACGCTTCTTGCTGCATCGGGCTTGTTGATGACAAGCGAGCCAGACTGCGAGATTCCAAACGCATCGTGGGTTTCAGTCTGTCGGTCGAATTCATTGTTGCGCAGAACGACCCGCCCCTGACCGTCGACAATGCAAACACCCAGTTTGAGCTTGTTCAGGCTTTCCAGTACCGCGGAATACTTCGCCGCCAATTGAGATGCCGGGCGCCCGAGGCTGATGGCCTTGGCGATATGCGGCAGCAACATGCTGCTTTTGACCACTTTGTCCCCCGCGAGTGGACCTTGTTTGCGGCTGAACTGCATGGCAAACCGATCCTTGAACAGAATGTCCTTGTTCAGCAGCGCACCAGCTCGATAATGGACCCCAAGTTCCCGCATCCTCTGGGCATTTGGGCGGCTCTCGAGCGTCGCGCGATCCGGCGCAAGAACGTCATCACTGATCAGTTCAATCCGGTCGCCACGCTTTGAGTGGTCGGCGAAAATGGCCTGATCCAGGATCTCTCGCTCCCGGTGCTCCTCGAGATATCCGTAGACCAGATCAGCGTCGAATGCGGAAGTGAAATGAGGCGAGACGATGAACTGCCCCTTCGGCCCGTCCTCAAGCTCAAAAAAGAAGGCGCCCATGGCGCCGCAATATTCGGAGACTTTGTACAAAACATCCGGCCACAGAGCCGGGTTCAGGGCAGCGTCATAAATATCCAGAATGAGCTGCTGCGAGCGGCCATCGTCAGCATTCATAGGCCGCTTCCTCTGCGAGAACATAAACCGGTATTCTCATAATCGCAGGTTATCCCCAATACTGGTGATGTAAAGTGCTGCACAGCACGGCATCCTGCCCGGGAGGGAAAATTTGCTGCAATTTGTGGCAGACCTTTTCGGACCGGCATCCTGATATGCCCCTGACGGCTGCCACGTTCGGAAATTTCGCACGGGTCGTTCTAGCGGATGATCCGTGCGAAGCCTCTTGCAGTTTCCAGGTCTACACGCTATATGCCTGTCAACATCTCAGACATTCGTCAGAGTGGGTCCTCCGGGAACCCGCTCTTTTTTATGTCTCACAGCCATCAGCGACGGCATCTGCCGCGCCCTGTAAACTCTTAGAAATCTGGATCAGTGTTGAGCAACACCGCCATACCAAATGACGATAAAGCCGAGGAACGGCTCGTTCAGGAGAGCGGCCAGGACGCGCTTGTAGCGTCCATTGTCGCTCCGGTTATCGAAGATATGGGCTTCAGGCTGGTCCGGGTTCGGCTCTACGACAACAATGGCCTGACCCTGCAGATCATGGCGGAGCGCCCCGATGGGACCATGTCCGTCAATGACTGCGAGGCCGTATCGCGGGCGCTTTCAACGGTTCTTGATGTGGAAGACCCGGTGCCGCAGGCCTACAGTCTGGAAATGTCGTCGCCCGGCATCGACCGGCCGCTGGTCCGCCGCAGCGATTTCGAGACCTGGGCCGGACATATCTCAAAGATTGAGACCGCGTTTCTGGTTGATGGACGTAAGCGCTTTCGGGGTCACATCCTGCGTCTCGACAACGACAATGTGGTTTTGCGCCGCGACAATGCTGCGGCCGGCGAGGACAGAGAAGTTCTGGTCCCGCTCGATGCCATTGCATCAGCCAGACTGGTCCTGACTGACGAACTCATTCGCGAAGCTCTTAAACGGGACAAGGCTTTGCGCGAAGCAAACGATGTCGACGAATCAGACATCAACAAGGACAATTGAATTTAGGGTCGTCCGCACGCATGCGGATGCCGGAACAACGGAGAGATACCATGGCTGTCAGTGCTAACAGGCTGGAATTGATGCAGATCGCGGATGCGGTGGCGCGTGAGAAATCGATCGACAAGCAGATCGTTATCGATGCCATGGCCGACTCGATTGAGAAAGCCGCCAAATCCCGTTACGGCCTGGAAACCAATATCCGCGCCGACATCAACGACAAGACGGGCGAAATCAAGCTGCAGCGTCTGCTGGAAGTCGTCGAAACCGTTGAAGATTACGATACCCAGATTGATCTCAAATCTGCGCAAAAGAAAAACGAAGCCGCAAAGATTGGCGATCATATCGGCGAATTGCTGCCACCGATGGATTTTGGACGCATTGCGGCCCAATCGGCAAAACAGGTTATCGTCCAGAAAGTGCGCGACGCCGAGCGCGACCGCCAGTTTGAGGAATTCAAGGACCGGGTCGGCGAAATTATCAACGGCACGGTAAAGCGAGTCGAATATGGCAATGTCATCGTCGATCTCGGCCGCGGCGAGGCCATTATCCGCCGGGACGAGCTGATCCCCCGCGAAATGTACCGCTATGGCGACCGCGTTCGCGCCTATATCTATGATGTACGCCGCGAACAGCGCGGACCTCAGATATTCATGTCGCGCACCCATCCTCAGTTCATGGCCAAGTTGTTTCAGATGGAAGTGCCGGAAATTTATGACGGCGTGATCGAAATCCGTTCGGTGGCAAGAGATGCCGGGTCCCGCGCCAAGATCGCTGTATTCTCCAACGATTCGGCCATCGATCCAGTGGGAGCTTGCGTTGGTATGCGCGGTTCGCGGGTGCAGGCTGTTGTCGGCGAATTGCAGGGCGAGAAGATCGACATCATTCCCTGGAACCAGGAACCTGCAGGCTTTATCGTCAACGCCCTGCAGCCCGCCGAAGTGGCGAAAGTCGTTCTCGACGAGGAGCGTGAGCGCATTGAGGTGGTTGTGCCAGATGAACAGCTTTCGCTGGCAATTGGACGCCGCGGCCAGAATGTGCGCCTGGCATCACAGCTGACAGGCTGGGACATTGACATTCTGACAGAGGAAGAGGAGTCGAACCGCCGACAGGCCGAGTTCAATGCCAACAGCCAGACCTTTGTAGATGCGCTCAACGTGGATGAGATGGTGGCCCAGTTGCTCGCCTCCGAAGGGTTCTCAGACCTCGAAGAGGTGGCTTATGTTGAGCCCGACGAAATCGCCATGATCGAAGGCTTCGACGATGACACGGCCGGTGAATTGCAGGCCCGCGCCCGCGAGTTTCTGGAGAAACAGGAACAGGAGCTTGATGACGAGCGTAAGAAGCTGGGCGTCAAGGACGACCTTCGCGATGTGCCCGGCATGACCACTCCGATGATGGTGGCGCTTGGAAAGTCGGATGAAGACATCAAGAGCCTCGAGGATTTTGCCGGCTGCGTTGCTGACGACCTGATTGGCTGGAACGAACGCAAGGATGGCGAAGTCATTCGCCACGAAGGTGTTTTGAGTTCTTTTGAACTGTCACGGGTCCAGGCTGATGAAATGATTATGGCCGCCCGCCTGAAGGCTGGCTGGGTGACGGAAGAAGACCTCAACCCGCCGGAGCCGGAGGTTGAAGAAGAGGTGGTCGAAGAAGATACCCGCGCCGCCGTGGTCAACGTGATCGAGGTAACCAGCTAGGAACTTCGCCGGCGAGGAGACCCTTTAGAAAGTGGATATGGCCGCACGGACCTGTATTGTAAGCCGCGAAATCCGGGAGCCTGATGAGCTGATCCGGTTTGTTGCAGGACCGGACGGTCAGGTGGTTCCCGATCTGAAGCGTAATCTCCCGGGTCGCGGTGTCTGGGTAACCAGGAGCCGCGAGTTGGTGGATCAGGCAGCCAGCAAAGGGGCGTTTGCCCGCGGTTTAAAGACCAATGTCAAGTCGACTGCAGAACTCGGCGCCCTGGTAGACGACTTGATGCGGCAGGCCGCACTTGGTGCACTCGGCTTTGCCCGCAAGGCCGGAGAATGCATTACCGGCTCCGGCAAGGTCGAGAGCGCCCTGGCCAACGGTAAGACAATCGGCCTATTGCACGCGGTCGATGGTGCAGAAGACGGGTTGCGCAAGCTCTCGCAAGCTCTGCATCGACACGGTTTGGAGGACAATTCCGGAAAGCGGGCAGGCCCCCAAATCTGGCGGGTTTTTTCGAGTGAAGAAATGAATTTGGCATTGGGAGCCACAAATGTGATACATGCAGCCCTAATAAGAGGCGGTGCTGCAAGAAATTGCTTGCAACGCATCGCAGAATTGTCTGCATACCGGGATATCGATTCATCTAAGGCGATGAAATCCCACAACCACGATGGGGAAACCCGATGACACAAGAATCGCTGCGATAATGCAGGTACAACAATGAGATCGGCCCCGGACAACCAAAGGGGGTCAAAAAGGTAAAGAACGTACATGAGTGATACGAAATCAGGCGATGGCAACAACACGGACGCGCCAAAGCGCGGAACCCTTTCGCTGAAGCCACGTGGCGGGCCAGGTACTGTGCGCCAGAATTTCTCCCACGGACGCACCAATGCGGTCGTGGTCGAGACCAAAAAACGCCGCATCGTCAAGCCGGGTGAAGAGAAACCCGTTTTTGCACCAAAAACTGAATCTGTGACGCCGCCGCCGCCAAAAGAGGCGGAACCGGCGATTCCATCCGCGGCGCCAACAAAACCCGCCGATGCGGGCAACCTGTCGGCCGGTGAAATGGACGCGCGCGCCCGGGCACTTGAGGAAGCGAAGATTCGCGACGTCGAGGACAAGCAGAAGGCTGAAGAAGAGGCAATTCGCCGCGCCAACGAAGATGCCGAGACCCGTGCCAAACGCGAAGCGGAAGAAGCTGCAGCCGCCGAAGAGGAAGCCAGAAAAGCTGCCGAAGAAGAGGCGCGCGCCAAGGAAGAAGAAGAAAAGGCCCGAATCGCCGCAGCCGATGCATCCGCTGCAGCGGTGGCAGTTGAAGCCGACCCGAACGCACCCAAAAAAGCCAGTGCACCGGGTGCTCTGCGGCCGGTGGAGCGGCCTAAGGAAGCGCCAAAACCATCGCGGCCCAAGGGTGGCGATGACCGTCGTCGCACCAAACTGACTCTTGGCAATGCCCTCAATGCGAACACCGAGCGGTCACGATCACTGGCTTCGATGCGCCGTCAGCGCGAAAAGCAGAAACGCGGCCAGCAGCAAAGCGGTCCGCGCGAGAAAGTCATGCGCGAGGTCATCATTCCAGATACGATCACCATCCAGGAGCTGGCCAACCGTATGACCGAACGGGCCGTTGATGTGGTCAAGTTCCTGATGGAACAGGGCCAGATGATGAAGCCCGGTGATGTAATTGATTCCGATCTGGCACAGCTGATCACTGAAGAAATGGGACACACCGTAGTCCGGGTTTCAGAGGGTGACGTCGAAACCGGCCTGCACGACACCGAAGACAAGCCCGAAGATCTCGTTGCGCGCCCTCCCGTCGTCAGCATCATGGGTCACGTGGATCATGGTAAGACATCGCTGCTCGACACAATTCGTAAAGCCAATGTGGCTTCCGGCGAAGCCGGAGGCATCACGCAGCACATCGGGGCCTACCAGATCGAGCACAATGGTCAGAAAATCTCGTTTCTCGATACACCTGGCCATGCAGCCTTTACGGCCATGCGCGCCCGAGGTGCGGAAGCAACCGACCTGGCGATCCTCGTGGTCGCTGCCGACGACAGCGTGATGCCGCAAACCATTGAGAGCATCAACCACGCAAAAGCGGCTGAGGTTCCGATGATCATCGCCATCAACAAGATGGATGCCCCCGGTGCCGATGCCGCCAAAGTACGGACCGAATTGCTGCAACACGAAGTGTTCGTGGAAAGCATGGGCGGTGAAGTTCTGGATGTTGAAATTTCGGCCAAGACCGGTGACGGGATCGACAATCTACTCGACTCGATCCTGCTGCAGGCGGAATTGCTTGAGCTCAAGGCCAATCCCGACCGCAGCGCCGAAGGCATTGTCATTGAAGCAACGCTCGACAAAGGTCGCGGCGCTGTAGCAACCGTTGTTATCCAGCGGGGCACACTGAAAACCGGTGACATCATTGTTGCCGGCAGCGAGTGGGGTCGAGCCCGTGCAATCATCGACGACCACGGTAACCAGCTCAAGGAAGCCGGCCCGTCCACGCCGGTGGAAGTTCTCGGCCTGTCCGGGGCACCGTCGGCCGGCGATCTTCTGGTCGTCGTGGAAGACGACGCACGGGCACGTGAGATTTCGGAATATCGGCAACGCAAGGCCCGCGAGCTGGCTGTTGCTGCCCAGGCGGGCCAGCGCGGTTCTCTTGAGCAGATGATGACCAATCTGCAGACAAAAGGAGCCGATCAGGCGCCGTTTGTAATCAAGGCGGATACGCAGGGTTCAGTGGAAGCCATCACGGCCTCACTGGAAGGGCTCGGGACGGATGAGGTGCAAGCCCGTGTGGTTCATTCCGGCGTCGGTGGCATCACCGAGGCGGATGTGACACTCGCCGTTGCTTCGGGAACCCCGATCATCGCTTTCAACGTGCGCGCCAACAAACAGGCGCAGGATCTTGCCAAGCGCGAGGGAATTGAAATTCGCTATTACTCGATCATCTATGATCTGATCGACGATGTGAAATCGACGTTGTCGGGCATGCTGGCGCCGGAACGCCGGGAAACCTTTATCGGCTACGCCGAAATTCTGGAGCTGTTCTCGCATTCGAAGATCGGCAAGATCGCAGGTTGTCTGGTCACCGAGGGCCACGTGGAACGGGGCATGGGCGTTCGACTGCTGCGCGACGATGTGGTGGTTCACCAGGGCGAACTCGCGACCCTCAAGCGTTTCAAAGACGAGGTCAACGAAGTCCAATCCGGTACCGAATGTGGCATGGCCTTCAAGAACTACCAGGACATGCGCAAGGGTGACGTGATCGAATGCTTCACGGTTGAAATGATCGAGCGGCAACTCGATTAAGTGTTTCTACAGGAAGCGTGATTGCAATCGCGCTGTTTCTTCGAACGATTGTTCGAACGAGCAGCGCGGCCTTGCAGTCCTCGCTGTAGAGTAATTTCCGGGCCGGAGCGACCCCTCTGAACGATCTCGACTATCGGCGAAGACACATTCACGGGCAGGATGTCAAAGCGGGGAATGCTCTTTTGGCCAGGCTTGCACGGCCCCGGGCTGGATGGGTTCCCAGTCCGTAAAACTCTAACCAGAGCGTCTTCAAAAAAGGCCGGCGCTTCAACTGTACCGCTTGCAAGATTACAGAAAAGACATAGCGAACGCGATCCCGAAGGCATTTTGGATCTGACAGATTACTACAATGAGGCATCAACATCATGGCATCCGGCTCCTCTAAAGCCCCCTCGCAGCGCCAGCTACGCGTCGGCGAGCTTGTGCGTCATGCACTGACCGAAGTTCTGGCGCGTGAAACGCTGAATGATCCGGCACTCGACGGCCAGCTGATCTCGGTCTCCGAGGTTCGCATGTCTCCGGATCTGAAGATCGCGACCTGCTTTATTTCTCCGCTTGGCGGGCGCAAAAAGAATGGCAAGGGCGACAGCAATCCGCAGGCGGTCATCAAGGCGCTGGCCAAAAATGCCAAATTCATTCGCGGCCGCGCGGTACCGCATCTCAAACAAATGAAATACATGCCGAATTTCCGTTTCGTAGAAGACACGAGTTTCGATAATTTCGCCCGGATTGATGAATTGCTGCGATCGGACAAGGTCCGTCAGGATACCGGCTCCGGAGAAGCCTGATCCATGGCCCGCAAGAAGAAAGGACGCCCGGTTTCCGGTTGGTTGGTGCTCGACAAGCCATTCGAACTGGGCTCCACACAAGCAGTTGGCAAGGTTCGTTGGCTGTTTCAGGCTCAGAAGGCAGGCCATGCCGGCACCCTCGACCCGTTAGCAACAGGCGTTTTGCCGATTGCGCTTGGAGAGGCCACCAAAACCGTTCCCTATGTCACGGACGGTGAGAAATCCTATCGGTTCACGGTGCGTTGGGGGGTGGAGACCAACACCGACGATGCTGAAGGCAAAGTGGTCCAAACGAGCGACAAGCGCCCTTCTGCCGACGATATCAGAGCGATCCTTGGTGAGTTCACCGGCGACATACAGCAAGTGCCACCGGCTTTTTCCGCCATCAAGATTGACGGAAAACGCGCCTATGCCGAAGCCCGCGCCGGCAAAGAAGTGATCTTGGAACCGCGCCCGGTCTATATCGACGAGATCACTTTGATCGATTGTCCCGACGCCGATCATGCAGTCTTTGAGACGACCTGCGGCAAGGGTACTTATATCCGCTCGCTGGCTCGGGACTTTGGCCGGAAGCTTGGCTGTTACGGTCATGCCGCCAGCCTGCGACGCACTTTTGTCGAACCGTTCGAGGAAGCCGACGCGGTAAGCCTCGAAACGCTGCTCGAAAACGAAGGCGATCTGGACGCGCTCGACGGATTTCTGATTTCACCGCTGGAGGCCATGAACGGCTTTACAGAATTGCGCATGGACGATGACGCCGCCCGCCGTATCCGGTTGGGCAATCCGGTCATCGTGCGCGGTCGCGACGCGCCCGTGGAGGAAGAAAATGTCTGCGCCGTCAACCGGGGAACTCTGATCGCGATCGGAGATGTGCGGAAGGGTGAATTTCACCCCCGGCGTGTGTTGCAGGGCTAGGTCAGCGCGCCTCGACCTACAGGCGCGATGCAATTTCCAGCGCCTGGTCCACATCGGCCAACAGATCTTCCACATCCTCAAGACCGATTGAAAGCCTCACCATCCCGGCTGATATTCCAAGCGCGTCACGGTCCTCATCGGAAAGGTTCTTGTGTGTCGTGGTCGCTGGATGGGTGATCAGGCTTTTGCTATCTCCCAGATTGTTGGAAATCCGGATGAGCTGCAGAGCGTTTTCAAAAGCGAAAGCCCGTTCCTTGCCACCGCTCAATTCAAAGGCGATGAGGGTAGACCCTGCCTTCATCTGTCGCCTGGCCAGCTCGGCCTGCGGATGGTCTTCCCGACCGGGATAAAGGACGCGGTTGACCAACTTGCCTGAAGCCAGATGATCCGCGATCCGCACGGCGCTTGTCGTCTGCTGCGCCACGCGCAAGGGCAATGTTTCAAGCCCTTTCAGCAGAACCCATGCATTGAACGGCGAAAGACTCGGTCCGGTGTGGCGGAAGAAGTCAAACATCTTTTCCTTGATCCACTCCTGCGACGACAGAACAATACCGCCCAGACAACGACCCTGACCATCAATGTGTTTGGTGGCCGAATAGACAACCACATGGGCGCCGAGTTCGAGTGGCTGCTGGTAGATCGGCGTCGCAAAAACATTGTCGACCACCAGCGTCGCACCTGTTTCGCTGGCCAGATTGGCCACGGCTGCAATGTCGACAAGCTCTAACGTGGGATTGGTTGGACTTTCCAGAAACAGCACCCTGGTGTTGGGGCGTATCGCCGCTTTCCAGGCCGCCAGATCCGTGCCATCCACCAGCGTGGATTCCACACCGAGCTGCGGCATCAGTTTCTCAACAACATAGCGACACGAGCCAAACAACGCTCGTGCAGCAACAACATGATCGCCCGCCTTGACCTGGCACATCAGCGCCGCAGTCACGGCTCCCATGCCACTGCTGGTCGCCAACGCTGCTTCCGCGCCTTCAAGGGCACACATGCGCTGTTCAAACATGGTGACTGTCGGATTGGCGTAGCGCGAATAGATGTAACCCGGTTCATCACCCGCGAAACGGGCCTCCGCAGCCTCGGCGCTGTCGTAGACAAAGCCCTGCGTCAGATACATCGCTTCCGATGTTTCGCCGAATTCGGATCGTTGTACGCCGGAATGGACAAGCCTTGTGGCCGGTTTCCAGTTTTTACTCATAATTCAACTCCAGTTCGTGACATCACGCTGGCGGCATCATGCTTTCAGGCACAAAAAAACCGACCCTGCGTGCGTCGCAAAATCGGTTCCAAATCCGGAAGGTTTTTCCGGCTCGGCCCTTTTAGCGACTTGTTTAACGTGGCTGCAAGCCGACCGGCCAAATCACCACGGGTAATAGATGTGAGTTAAACCAGCGCAGCCTTTGCGTCAACGGGAACTGGAGAGTAAACCAAGCCATGAGTGACGGAATTCTCAACGATGGCCAGATCGAAGCGCTTTTCAGGGGTGACCAGATCACCGCTGACAGACCGCTTGACGTTGACCAGATTCAGCCCGCCAGCCTCGACCTGCGGCTGGGAAAGACGGCCTTTCGTGTGCGGGCGTCCTTTTTACCGGGCCGCGATCACACGGTTGCCCAGAAGCTCGAGCGCTTCTCGCTGCACGAGATCGATCTCACCAATGGCGCCGTGCTGGAAACGGGGTGTGTCTATATCGTTCCCCTGCTTGAGGGCTTTGCTCTGCCGGACGATCTTTCGGCTTCCACGAATCCGAAAAGTTCAACTGGACGGCTCGACATATTCACCCGCGTCATTGCCGACCGCACCCAGCAATTCGACCAGGTGCCGGTCGGCTATTCGGGCCCGCTCTATCTCGAGGTCAGCCCCCGCACGTTTCCCATCGTTGCGCGCACAGGCTCGCGCCTGTCGCAGATCCGGTTTCGTCGTGGCTCAGCCTTGCTCGACCGCCACGAGCTCCTGGCGCTGCACGAGGCCCAAACCCTGGTTGCAGCGGATGAACCCAGCATTGATGCCCGCGGCATTGCTATGTCCATCGACCTCACCGGAGATGCAGACGGTCTCGTCGGCTATCGCGGCAAGCGCCACACGGCCGTGATCGATGTCGACAAAAAGGCCGCCTGCGAAGTGCTGGACTTCTGGGAGCCGATCTACAACCGCGGATCGCAGGACATCGTTCTCGATCCGGACGAATTTTACATTCTGGTCTCGCAGGAGGCGGTTCACGTGCCACCGCTGCATGCGGCGGAAATGGTACCGTTTGACCCTCTCGTCGGGGAATTCCGTGTTCATTATGCAGGCTTTTTCGACCCCGGCTTCGGCCATGCCGATGCCGGCGGCAAAGGCGCTCGTGCCGTTCTGGAAGTGCGCAGCCATGAGGTTCCCTTCATACTTGAACACGGACAGATCGTTGGGCGGTTGGTCTATGAGCGCATGCTGGAGCGGCCAAAGGCACTTTATGGTGTTGATCTGAAGTCAAACTACCAGGCCCAGGGTCTCAAACTGTCGAAACACTTTAAACCGGCCTGATCGAGTTCCGAAAATACGACGTTTTTGCCGCCTGCAGACCACACAAGACCCTTGCATTTGCCGTGCAGGCCATCTACGAACAGCCCGTCGGTCGCCAAAGGCAATCCGGCAACCGCACCCGTAGCTCAGCTGGATAGAGCACCAGACTACGAATCTGGGGGTCGGGCGTTCGAATCGCTCCGGGTGCACCATTCTCCTGACCATCAATTACCTTTTCTTGGCGCTCCATTGTGATGGATGTGCTGTGCCGCCCCCCGGCGCGAGAGAATACAGAACACGCCTTAGATTTCGACGCATGAACAGCTTTTCGGCGCGACCTATCGAGGTGTGCGTCAATTTGCCGGGTGCCGGACTGGCATGCGCTGTTTTTTGGCTCGCTGCTGCGGTTTGGAGACCTGCCGCATGGTCACTCAGCCAGTTTGTTCAAACAGGTCACCCCGTCGACTGACAGGCGTGTGTCTTTCACCTAGCCAGGAACTCGCGCTGACAAATTCCACCGAGACATGGTTCAGCATCGGCTCAGAGCACGAGCCTTAAGGTCAATCGCTCCTGATGTCAGCAGGTAGCAGTCTGGCCAGCAAGCCAACGAGAAAGGCCGTGCTCAATCCAAAGTTGAGTAAGCCAGTCACTGCCGCCATTGCAGCAAAAAGACGAAACCCTTCGCCAACAGTAACATCTCCATAGCCAAGGGTCGTGTATGTGACCAATGCAAAATAAAGCGCGTCAGAAATGCCTGTCAGAGCGCCCAGAATGACGAACGTTGCCGCCCAGAGCCAAACCTGAACTGTATGAGCCAAAACAACGTGGCAAAACGCAATGGCTATGATGATGCCCCATTGGTTGCCTCGATGAGGTTTCGGAAATCGCGTGCCGACTCGCCTCATGACGCCAACTGCCGCTACCAGAATTCCAAGATGAAGACTTGAGCATATCAGGAGCAGAAGGCTGCCCAGGACAATCTGCATGGTCGATGTCATGTTTGTTGTGGCCTGTGGGTCGTTGAATCGCGGCACTCGGCGGGTACAATCGTTGGGTATTGTTGGTTTTGCAAGAACTTCCGTGACCGAGGCCTGCGAGCGCGATGCCTCTCAGGTTAGCGCCGGCATTCCAGTTTATAGTCCGACAAAAAAGCGAATAATGAAGGCGTTTGCGAGATCGACGAAGAACGCGGACACCAGTGGCAAGACGATGAAGGCCAGCGGTGCTTGGCCATAACGCTTTGTCACAGCAGACATGTTGGCGATGGCGGTTGGTGTTGCGCCAAGTGTGAACCCTGCGAAGCCCGCACTCAAGACCGCCGCCGTGTAGTCACTCCCTATCAGCCTGAAGAAAACAAAGATGATCAGAAGGACAGCGACAACCACCTGCATGACCAGCACAACAAGCAACGTCGTTCCAAGTCCCGACAACGTCCAGAGTTGCATAGACATCAGCGACATGGCCAAAAAAATTGACAGGCAGTAATCCGATACGACAGCCAGCGCGCGGGTTCGTGCCGGCCATTTCATTTCGCGAAAGATATAGGGAATGGTATTTGACATGATGATCGCGACAATGAGACACGGCACGAACAGCGGCAGCTTCAAGCCTGCCTGCGCAATGAAGATATTGGCGATATAACCGAGAATGACAGCCACGTTTGCGGCCAGCATGGTTCGCATGATGCTGATATGGTCTATGTCGCGGTCTTCCGTTTCATCGATTTTGTGAGGCATGCCGACAACCGGTTCATCGTAATCCCGGGCGACCAGTGCATTGCGGTCGATGAGGTATTTGGCAACGGGGCCACCGACAAGTGCAGCACAGACGAGGCCGAGCGTTGCAGAGGCGATGCCGATCTCATCTGCTGCAGCAAATCCTGTCTGGTTCTCAATCGTCGGGCCCCAGGCTATGGCCGTGCCATGTCCGCCGATCAGCGAAGCTGACCCCAGCAGAACACTGACCGCGTTTGGCAGATCAAACAGCCAGGCGCCGATCAGTCCAACGCCGTTTTGCAGGATAATGAAGGCCACAGTAACGACGAGCAGAAGGCCCAGTAGTTTTCCTCCCGCGATCAGATCTGAAAGCCGCGCATTGAGGCCAATAGTCGCGAAAAAAATCACCAGCAGCGTGTCGCGGACCACAAGATCGAATGTCACCTCGATTTGGAACCAGCTGAACAACATCCAGGTGATGACCGCAGCTGCAAGACCGCCGGAAACGGGTTCTGGTATGCTGTAGTTTCGCAGAAAGCCAATTTTTCGCGTCAGGAACGCACCCAAAAAGAAGACTATGATGCCGATGGTGATGGCTGGAAATGCGGGGATGAGAATCTGCTGCATGCGCTACTGAATGCATCCATACGATTCCAATGCCAAGCGATCAATCGACAATATGATGATTGGCTTTTGCGCAGCGCAGTTGTCGAGCAGTGAAATTGAGCGTTCTGCGACGCTTCGCTCGAGTTCCGGCTCCCGAGTGGTGGCGCCAATTCTCGCCCAACAGTATCATCCCGGGTTTATTGGCTCTTTTGCTACACGAGATGATCGATCAGGGAGGGCTCAAAGCCGCCATTTGATCAGTCCACAAGCGGCCAGTTGCCGCTTGTTTGCGCGCTTCCAATCGTAGATCAGCAAGTAAGGGAGTTTATTGTACTTCAGCGGCTTGTTGAATGAAGAAGACATCTAACCAGCGCGACCACAGGTTCCGTTCGGAATCTGCTGGTAGAGTCGGCCACGTTGTGCTGGTTCGTTTGCGTCAGGTATTCCCGGACCAGGGATTGTGCAAGAAGTGGGCGCTGGTCGGATGGAATCACTCTGCCAAACCCGGATGGAATCAGACGCATGTCTTTAAAGTACTTTCGTCAACGCCTGAGGCGACTGCTGAAGAGAACAACCTACCCGATCGGGCACTTTTACTCTGCGCTTCCAGACCGCGAAGAGGCAGAGATTGCAGTGGATCTGGCGGATTCACGACGACACGAAATTCCAGCCGGCATTCAGCTTGATGACGGGGCAATGCAATCCCTGTGGGCTGAACTTGTTCCATTGATGAGCGAAGCGCCGTTTCCCGTCTCCCAAAACTCCAAACAGCGATTTTACTACGACAACCCCTTCTATTCGTACGGCGATGCACTTGTGTTGCATGCGCTTCTTCGGCTCAAACAGCCCGACACATTTGTTGAGGTCGGATCTGGGTTCTCAACCGCTGCCGTATTGGATACGCGTGAGATGTTCGGGTGTCCTGCGCGTATCACATGTATCGAACCATACCCCAACAGACTGAAATCACTGTTGAAACCGGTTGACATGGAATCCACGCTTGTTCTCGAGCAGAAAGTTCAGGAGACAGACATGTCGGCGTTCTCAGAGCTGGGAACGGGAGATTTTTTGTTCATCGATTCTTCTCACGTGATGAAAACCGGAAGCGATCTCAATTTCGTCATGCATGAAGTTTTGCCGCGCCTTGCAGAAGGAGTGATTGTCCACTTTCACGATATCTTCTGGCCCTTTGAATATCCGCGTGAATGGGTGGTTGAGCAAAATCGGGGTTGGAACGAACTGTATGCGATCCGCAATTTCCTGATGTACAACGACGTTTTCGAGATCTTGTTTTTCAACCACTATTTCGGTCAGACACACCCGGAAGCTGTGCAGAGCGGTTCGCCGCTGTTCGCGCGAAATCCGGGCGGCGGATTGTGGCTGAAAAAGCGCGGCGGCTGATGCTCTTCTTCTGCCGGCATCCGCCCCTCAGCACCGAGCCGGCGTCCAGGCGTTAGCCGGACCCGAATAAGCGATCACCTCCCAGCGCGCTCAACCTGATCATCGGGCGGGCGAAAAACAGCGGACGTTCCGGGCTCTATTTCTCGCCCGGCGTACCGTCGAAACGGCGCTCCAGACCCTGCCAGCAGTCGATGTAATCGTCCTGCAGGGTCTCCAGCCCGGCCGCGTAGCGTGTCAGTTGCTGGGGAAAACGGGTTTCGAACATGAAGGCCATGGTGTTGTCCAGTTTGACCGGGTCAAGCTTGACGTTGGACGCCTTTTCGAAGCCGGCGAAGTCCGGACCGTGCGGCAACATCAGATTGTGCAGGCTCATGCCTCCGGGAACAAACCCTTCTTCCTTGGCATCGTACTGACCGTAGATGAGCCCCATGAACTCGCTCATTATGTTGCGATGATACCAGGGAGGGCGAAAGGTGTTTTCCGCCACGAGCCAGCGCGGCGGGAATATGACGAAATCCACATTGGCCGTCCCTTCCTCGCCCGATGGTGCGGTGAGAACGGTGAATATAGACGGATCGGGGTGATCAAACAGAATCGCACCAACCGGCGAAAACGTTCGCAGGTCGTACTTGTAGGGCGCGTAATTGCCGTGCCAGGCCACGACATCGAGCGGCGATTGCGCGATTTCCGTCACGTGGAAGGAACCACACCATTTCACATGCAGGTGACATGGCTCTTCTTTGTCTTCATAGGCGGCAACAGGGGTCTTGAAGTCGCGGGGATTGGCGAGGCAATTGGCGCCGATCGGGCCGCGGTCGGGTATCGTCAGCTTGGCGCCGTAATTCTCACATATATAGCCCCGCGCTTCGTCATGGCCGTCGCCCAGAGAAACCTTGAAAATCATGCCTCGTGGCACGATGCATATTTCGGCCGGCTCCACCTCAATGATACCGAGCTCCGTGAAAATATGCAGAGATCCCCGTTCCGGCACAATTAACATTTCGCCGTCGGCATTGAAGAAATAATCGTCGACCATGTCAGCGTTGAACGCATAGACATGGGCTGCGATTCCGGACTGAGCCAGGGCATCGCCCGCGGTCGTCATCGTGGAAATGCCTTCGATAAAATTGACTTTCGCTGCTGGCATCGGTGTTGGCGACCAACGCAATTGCCCCAGCGCCAGACCGTGTTCCACGATATGCGGAGCCGTTTTCCAGTTCGGCAGGTCCTGAGCCTTGAAGCGGCCCGAGTGACGCACACTGGGGCGAATGCGATAGAGCCAGGAGCGCTCGTTGGTGCCTCTCGGTGCGGTGAAAGGAGACCCTGACAATTGTTCGGCATAGAGGCCGTAATTGCACTTTTGCGGGCTGTTCTGCCCCTGTGGAAGCGCCCCTGGAAGGCATTCCGTCTCAAAATCGTTTCCAAATCCCGGCATGTAGCCGCGTGAATTGTCACTCATGACGCGTCCTCCTTTGGGTTTCAGACTTTTCCGTGGCCTGCCAGAACGGCCGCCGCCGCATCAAGCGCCCCGCTGCCATGGGGAATGGAGAGCGCTTTGAGGGCGCAGTCAATCGCGCCAAGAACGCCCATGACCATGGGAACATTCTGATGTCCCATATGACCGATGCGAAAACGTCGGTTCCATTCCTCAGAGCCGGGTTCACCAAATCCCAGACCAATGCCAAGTGTGACCCCGGCTTGTTGTTCCGTCCACTGGCGAATGCGATCCGCGTCACCAATGGCGGTGGTAATCGTAGAGACAGACCGGGAGCGTTTATCAGGGTCCGCTATGTTGTGATGCAGCGCACCGTCGGCCCCCCATGCATCGACAGCGGCCCAGTAGGCATGGGCAATTGTATCATGCCGGGCCCACGCCGCCTCGACACCTTCCTCATGAACCAGAATGTCCAGCGCCTCGCGCAGGCCGTACAGATGATGAGTCGGCGCTGTGCCGCCGAATTGCTGATAGAACAGCTCGGGCCGGGTTCGGGGCAACCAATCCCAGTAAAAGCCCGGATTCACCTTTTTGCGCGCCCTGGATGCCTTGTCGTTAAAGTAAACAAAGGACAGGCCGGCCGGCGTCATCAAACCCTTCTGGCAGGCGGCGACCATGACATCGACTCCCCATTCGTCCATCGCAAACCGGTCGCAACCGAGGCAGGCGATGCAATCGACCATGTACAGCGCGTCATGGCCGGCGGCGTCCATGGCTTTCCGCAATGCCGGCACATTGTTGAGCACGGATGATGCCGTGTCGGTCTGCACTGTCAGTACTGCCCTGATCTTTCCGTCAACATCTGCCCGCAGCGCCGCTTCCAGCTGATCGGGATCGGCATCCCCCTGCATGCCAAAATCGAGCACCTGTACGTCGATATCGAGCGATTCGGCCATGAGTCCCCAATTGGCCGCAAAGCGGCCCGTGGTCAAAACCAGAATGCGATCACCGGCGGCCAGTGTGTTCTTGAGGGAAGCCTCCCAGGCGCCATGCCCGTTCGCAATATAGATCGCCACGTCTCCCGACATCGCGGCAACCTTGCGCAGGTCCGGATAAAGGGTCGCCGTCAGATCGACCAATTCGCCCTCATAGATGTTGGGCGAGGGCCGGTGCATGGCGTTCAGAACCCGCTCGGGAATGACTGAGGGCCCCGGTATGGCCATCAGGCTGCGACCGAAATTGAGAGACATGAAACAATGACCTGCTGAAGATAGGCTGACATGGACTGTACGATTTATCCCACAGCCGCAGACGGATGGATAGTAAATTGAGCAACAATCCTGGTGGTCACTGCAAAGCAATTGGGAACGGCAGGCGCGTCGGACTTGCGCGAAATGTTCTGCCGACTTATCGCTGCTGCACCGGCAACAGCGGGATCAACTATGAGCAGCATCACAATACCTTTTCCCGATGACTGGCACCTGCATTTGCGCGATGGCGCCATGCTGGAAGGTGTAATCGAACACTCGGCGAAGCATTTTGCCCGCGCCATCATCATGCCCAACCTGGTGCCGCCGGTTGTGCGCAGCAGTCAGGCAGAAGCCTATCGCCAGCGCATCCTTGCCGCCAGACCTGCAGGATCCGAATTTGAACCGCTGATGACGCTTTATCTGACCGAAACAACAGACCCCGACGATGTCGAAGCTGCCGCGTCATCGGGTCTGGTGAAGGCCGTAAAGCTCTATCCTGCCGGAGCCACCACCAACTCGGATTCCGGGGTCCGGGATTTTGACAAAGTGATCCCGGTCCTCGAACGAATGGCCGAAGTCGGACTGCCACTTTGCGTGCATGGCGAAGTCACCGACCCCGACATCGACATATTCGACCGCGAGGCGGTTTTCATAGAACGCGTTCTTGCCCCCCTGCGCGAGCGGGTGCCGGGTCTGCGCGTCGTGATGGAACATATCACCACCGAGGAAGGCGTCGCCTATGTGAAGGACAATGCTGAAAATCTTGGCGCTACCATCACCACTCACCACCTGATCATCAACCGCAACGCCCTGTTCGTTGGCGGTATCCGCCCGCACTATTTCTGCCTGCCGATTGCCAAACGCGAAAAACACCGGCTTGCCCTGCGGGCGGCGGCGACATCCGGTGACGCTCGGTTTTTCCTGGGCACAGACAGCGCGCCGCATCCAACCGATGCAAAGGAAAATGCCTGCGGCTGCGCCGGCTGTTTCACAGCACCCAATACAATGAGCCTTCTGGCCCATGTGTTCGAGGAAGAAGCTGCGCTCGACCGCTTGCAGAATTTCGCCTCATGCAACGGCCCGGCATTCTACCGGTTGCCGGTCAATCAACAAAAGATGACGCTGGTCAAGCGGGATACGGCGCAGGCCGTTGCAGCCACCATCAAAACTGGCGCCGGTGATGTGACGGTGTTCGATCCCGGTTTTGATGTTTTCTGGGATGTTGGCGTCTAATCCACGGAAAATGCGGCATGGGCATTGGCGCTTATCCTGTAGCTCGCCTAGAAAACAGCCAGCAAACGGGAGTACACCATGTTTCAGAATTCCTATCCCGACCGGGATTTCATTGCCCAGTCGCTGGCAAAGATGCTGCTTGAAATCGAAGCCGTGCATTTCCGCTCCGACGAGCCTTATATTTTTACCTCCGGCATTGCGAGCCCAGTCTATATCGATTGCCGCAAGCTGATTTCCTACCCGCGCATCCGCTCGGCCCTGATGGATTTTGCCTGCTCGGTGATCACCCGCGATGCAGGCTTTGAACAATTCGATTGCGTGGCCGGCGGCGAGACTGCGGGAATTCCCTTCGCGGCCCTGATTGCCGAGCGGCTCGGGCTACCGATGATCTATGTACGCAAGAAACCCAAGGGTTTTGGCCGCAATGCTCAGATTGAAGGGGATTTTGCAGAAGGGGACAGGGTTCTTCTGGTGGAAGATCTGACCACGGACGGCGGCTCCAAGATCAAGTTTGCCGAGGCTCTGCGCGAAGCCGGTGCCGAGATCAGCCACACCTTTGCCGTGTTCTATTATGACATCTTCAAAGACACCCCAAAGCGCATGGGTGACCTGGGCATCACCTTGCACCATCTCGGCACCTGGTGGGATGTGCTTGCCGAATGCAAACGCACCAGGCGGTTCGACGACAACACGCTGACAGAAGTGGAAAAGTTTCTCAACGCACCGCTGGAATGGTCGGCTGCAAATGGCGGTATTTCGGAGCGGCCTTAAGCGCCCCCGCGGGCGCATTCGACAATCCGACCTGCCGCTTCTTCCAGACGGGAATCCGCCACGGTCAGGCTGAGCCGAATGAAATTTTTTGCCTGGGCGCCGAACGAGGAACCCGGCATGGCCGAGACTCCGAAATCCAGCAGCCGGTTTGCAAACGTCTCGCCATCCATGCCGCTTGCCGAAACGTCGAGCAACATGAACATGCCGGCTTCGGGCATCAGCGGATTAAGCGCCGGTGTATCCTGGAACGCAGCCCGCAGCAGCCGCGACCGCCGCATGTAGGTTTCGGTCATCGTGCGGGCGGTGTCGTCCGGTTGCGTCAATGCGAGCGCTGTCATATCGGCGATGAAGGGCTGACCGCCAAACAAAATCGCCTCGGAAATACCCAGCGTTCTGTCGATAAAGGATTGCGGGCCCACAGCCCAGCCCGCCCGAAATCCGGGTGCAGCGTGCGATTTCGATATCGACGATGTAACGATGGTACGGTCGGCAAGATCGTCCCTGTCGAAAGGCGATGCGAAGGCAGCGTCAAAGATCAGGTTTTCATAGACCTCGTCAGACAAAATCCACAGATCGTGTTTTCGGCAGACATCACCGATCGCTGCAATTTCCCGGTCGCTCAATACAGCGCCTGTCGGGTTGTGTGGCGAGTTTAGCAACAAGCCCCTGACCCCTGGACGAATGGCCGTTTCCAACTGCTCGGCGGTCAGATGAAAACCATTGCCGGCACTGGTTGCAACCGGGACGAAGTCTGCGCCGGTCGCCCGGACAACCCCTTCATAGGTCGCGTAGCAGGGATCGGGCACAAGAACCGCGTCGCCCTTCTCCACCAGTGCCATCATGCATATGGCCAACGCCGCCTGGGTCCCCGGAAAGGCCAGAACCTGCCCCGGCGAAATGGCCCGACCGGTGCGGGCGGCGTATTTTTGGGCGACGGCCTCAAGCAGCACAGCCTCACCCTTGCCGCTGGAGTAGCGGGTGCGCCCTGCCTTCATGGAGCGCGCGGCCGCCTCGATCAGATGTGGTGGCGTGGCAACGTCGGGTTCGCCGATTGTCAGCTCGATCAGGTCTTCTCCCGTTGCAATGCGCTCGCGGCCCTCAAAATGAGCCGCCCAGCGTTCGCTGCCAAGCGCTGCAAGCCGCTCTGTGATTGAGGCGGTTTGCACTTCTTTTGAGGTCTCACTCAAGATTGCGCGCCACCTGGGTAATCGTTTCAAAGGCGATGTCGATATCGTTTTCGCGCATGTCGAACTGCCCTGCCACAAAGCGAATGGCAAATGTGCCATCGTGATCAGTCTGAGTCAGGTAGATTCGCCCGTCATCGTTGATGGCATTCACCAGCGCTCTATTGTGATCTCCGAGATCAGTCGCTGCCGCCGGTGCATGGCGGAACGAAAAGAGCGACAGAATCGGTTCGGTAATAATTTCGAAGTCCGGTTCGGCCCGCAATCGCTCGGCCAGCCGCTGCGACCAGGCGACATGATTTCTTATACGCCCACGCAGTGCCTCAAGGCCATAGCAGCGCATCAGGAACCAGACCTTAAGCGCCCGGAACCGGCGACCCAGCTGAACCGACCACTCGGAGAAATTGACGATACCGTCTTTACCGTGGGTCTTGAGGTATTCCGGCTGGATCGCGAGCGTCCGCACCAGCATTTCCGGGTCACGCACCAGATGCAGAGAACACTCCATCGGTACACCAAGCCATTTGTGCGGGTTGAGCACAATGGAGTCAGCGTTTTCCGCACCAGCCCACAAGTGCCGGAACTCGGGACAGATCATCGCAGAACCGGCCCAGGCCGCATCCACATGAGTGTAGAGGCCTTGTTGCGCGGCGATGGCACAAATCTCGGATGCATTGTCGGTGGCGCCGATCGATGTACCGCCAATACAGATGACGACACCGGCAGGCACCATGCCGTTGGCCCGGTCTTCCTCGATCATCCGCTTGAGCGCGTCACCGTCCATGGAATAGAGCGGCCCCGGTCCGGTCGGCACCTTAACCAGATTGTCCTGCCCGAGGCCCGCGACCCAGAGCGCCTTGTCGACAGAGGAATGGGTGCGGCCCGAGGCATAGATGCGCAACGGCTTCTTGCCGAACAGGCCTTCCTTGTTGCCAGCGAAGCCAAGCGCTCTTTCACGCATTGTCAGCACAGCACACAGCGTTGCCGAGGATGCTGTGTCCTGAAAGGAACCCTTGAAGCTTTCAGGCAGTCCAAGAGCCTGCCGAAGCCAATCAACCATCTTGATTTCAAGCTCAGTGGCGGCGGGAGAGGTCTGCCACAACATGCATTGACTTGCGAATGCAGTCGCAAGTTGCTCGGCCAACTGGGCAGCCGGCGCGGCGTTGGACTGGAAATAGGCGAAGAAGCGCGGGTGCTGCCAGTGGGTCATACCGTCAGGGATAATGCTCTCGAAATCCTCGAATATATCCTCCATTGACTGCCCGGTTTCCGGTGCTGCATCGGCAATCCGTTCAGCAATGGCGCCCGGCTTAACCTTCGGTCGAACGGAACGATCACCAATCGATTCGAGATAATCGGCCGCCCAGTCAGACGCCCGGTGAGACCAGGTGCGGAAATCGAAATCGCCGGACTGCCCGTCACTCATGGCTTTGGCCCCATGACAAAGGCAATTTCGCCAATGCCGTCGATAGACATGGTCACCGAATCGCCCGCTTGCAGCGGCCCGACCCCGGCCGGCGTGCCTGTCATGATCAGATCGCCGGGCATTAACCGCACATAGGTGGAAAGATTGCCGACGATCTCGGGCACCTTCCAGACCTGCTGGGCCAGATCGCCGTCCTGCCTGATCTGTCCGTTGACGTTGAGACGAACGCGGCCGGATTCAGGGTGGCCAATCTCGGTGGCACGTTGCAAGGGACTCATTGGCGCTGAATGGTCGAACCCTTTGGCCATGTCCCAGGGACGCCCGCGCTTCTTCGCCTCCGCCTGCAGATCCCGTCGCGTGAGGTCGACCCCCGCCGCGTATCCCATGACGTGGTCGAGCGCTTCAGCCGGCTCGATATCCGCACCTTCTACACCAACCGCAACAACCAGCTCCGCCTCATGATGGAGGTTCTCTGTGCGGGTGGGAAATGGCACGTTCGTGCCCTGCGTCCACACGGAATCAGCAGGCTTGGTGAAAAAGAACGGTTCCTCGCGATCCGGGTCACCACCCATCTCAACGACGTGGTCGGCATAGTTTCTTCCGACACAAAACACACGGCGGATGGGAAAAAAACTGTCACTGCCCACAATCGGCAGGACCGAGAGAGCGGCAGGATCGAAGGCAAATTTCATGGCGAATGTCGACTGGTTGGTGATCCATCAAATTTCTGACAGATCGATGTCTTCTTGAAAAGACAGATCTCAGCCCATGCACCGGCACATTCCATGAACCCGCGGCGATGAGATGGCGAAACCAAATGGTTGGCAAGGCTGAAAGTGCGCACCGAGGCAGCTAAATCCAACTCAGTCCGGTTCCGGGATCGCCGTTGAAGGTTCGGCCATTCTCAGTCTGGTAAAAGTCAGACCAGGACGCAAAAAAGGCGGCTCACGCCGCCTGGAAGAAGCACCTGGAGATTGCCGTTGACCTGTTGCCCGGGATTGAGCGCCCCGGATCAGGTGTTAGTTCGCGACGTCGTCCATATCATCGTCTTCGTCGACAATGGCATGTCTGTGCAGCGGAACGACATTTGCAGAACTCGCCAGCGTAATCTTGCTGCTGGATGATTGTGCACGCCCCCGCTCGGCGGCCAGAGTCTTTTCGACATCACGCGACTGCTTGAATACCACGTCGCCGGCGTTGCCCATGGCGCGGCGCAGTGACATGCGATCGCATGTCGACGCGATAAGAAGTCCGAGATGATTCAGATGGCGCTTGCCGTAACAAAATGCCGCAAGACGGGCCCTGTTCTCGAGTGGCAGCTCGCTTGCGATCTTGACCGCATCCGCAGGTTCTGCACTGGCCAACTGACCAAACAGATTCTCCGGAACCGGCGCGCTGGTCTCGTTGAGCGAATGAGACTTTGCATTCATAATGATACCCTCCTGGTGTCGGGATCATAATCGCGCGGCGGTTCTTAACACGGAATGAACAATTTGAGATAAATTTGACTCTCAAATGCACCCTTCATCTAGCCTGAATGGGCTGAACAGTCGGTTAAAGGACATGGTTAACGGCGCGTCATGGCGCAAAAAAATGCCTGTTTTCGGGCCTTTGCGGCCTAGATCGTTGCCCGGTTTTCCTGAAATCCCGGCACGTCGACCTGCAGGCAAATGATTTTTCCCGCATGGGGCTGACTGACAAGTTCGTGATCTGGCAAATTCTGAGTTGCGGACGTGATGAACAAAGTCTTCATATCAGGGCCGCCAAAGGCGGGGCATGTGGGCTGACTGACCGGCAGATCAATCACCCGGTCCTCACGGCCATCAGGCGTGTAACGGACAATTCTTGAAGCCCCATACTGGGCGTTCCATAGAAAACCTTCCTCATCACATACTGCCCCATCGGGGTTAAGCTTTGCGGACTGCAGGTCGATGTGCACCTTTCGCTCGCCCACCGGCGAGCCATCCTCATCAAGGTCCATGCGCCAGATGATCTGCGTGCGGGTGTCGGCAAAATAGGCTGTCCGGCCGTCCGGTGCGAAACATGTGGCATTGGGGATCGAAATGGTCTCGGCTATGGTTTCAAGCATGCCGCGTGAATAGCGATAATAAGTTCCCTTCTTCGGCGTCATGTCGTCGGCCATCGTGCCAAACCAGAATGATCCATCCGGTGCGATACGACCATCGTTGGTCCGGGTTTGCTGATCGTCTTCCTCGACTGCAATCACCGGCTGCCACGTACCGCTTGCCACATCGAGTTCCTGCAGGCCGGTAGCGGTCGCTACGAGCAGCGTGTAACTGTCCACCCAGCCACAGGCGGATGCCGGTTCTCCAAACCGGACGCTGCCGCGGGGGCTTCCATCGGCATCGCACGAATACATGATGCCCTCGGGAATATCGAACCAGAACAAACGGTCGAGCAGCGGATGCCAGAGTGGTCCCTCTCCCAGTGTGCATTGTGGTCCGATTGTACGGAATTCCTGCATGATCTCGTGCTCCATCGCTTCCGGCTATTTTGATCCCGGTTTTGCTAATGATTGTCGCGTGGCACAATTTTAGCAACGTCTCGGTATTTTGTAGCCGGTTTAAGCACCATGCCTTCCTCGAACTGGTCAACAATATTGCGCTGGATTTCCTGCCAGGGGGTCTGATGATCGGGAACGTAGGAAAGCCCACCTTTTTCAAGTTTGGCTGCAACCGCATTCTTGCGCGCGGTCAGTTCCTCGTCGGAAAGCAACACGTCAGCCTGACGGGTGTTGAGATCAATCCGCACCCGGTCGCCCGTCTCGATCAGCGCCAGTCCGCCACCGACGGCAGCTTCTGGTGATGCATTGAGGATCGAGGGGGAGCCCGAAGTTCCGGATTGCCGGCCATCGCCAATACAAGGCAATGAAGTAACGCCCCTCTTGAGCAGCGCGTCCGGCGGCTGCATGTTGACTACCTCTGCACCGCCGGGATAGCCGATGGGTCCGGCGCCGCGGATAAACAGCAGTGTATATTCGTCGATATCAAGCGATTCGTCGTTAATCCGGGCGTGGTAATCCTCTCGCCCGTCAAACACGACAGCGCGGCCCTCGAAAGCATTGGGGTCGTCGGGATTCGACAGATACCGTTGCCGGAATTCGTCTGAAATAACCGATGTTTTCATGATTGCCGAATCGAACAGATTGCCTTTGAGATTGAGAAACCCTGCCTGCTGCAACATCGGCGCGCTGAACGGCCAGATGACCTTTCGGTCGAGCGTTTCCTTGCCTTCGCAATTGGATCCGATCGACGCACCATTGACTGTCATTGCGCCTGGATGGGGCAGCTTGTCAGCCTGCATCAACTCGTGGACGACCGCCGGCAGACCGCCGGCATGGTGATAGTCCTCGCCGAGATATTCTCCGGCCGGCTGCAGGTTAAGCAGCAGCGGTATGTCCCAACCAAGATCTTCCCAATCCTGATTTTCGAGTCGCACGCCGAGATGATTGGCTATGGCTTTCAGGTGAATGGGCGCGTTGGTCGAGCCACCGATGGCCGAGTTGATGGCAATGGCATTTTCGAAAGCCTCGCGGGTCATGATATCGGAAGGCTTAACGTCCTCCCACACCATGTCGACAATGCGCTTGCCCGACCAATAGGCGACGTTGGCGCGCTCTTTGTGAACTGCCGGAATGGCCGCAGAACCGGGCAGCGACATGCCCAGCGCCTCGGCCAGCGAGTTCATTGTCGTGGCCGTGCCCATTGTGTTGCAATAGCCCGGAGATGGAGCCGAAGACGCAACAATGTCGGTGTATTCCTCGTAGGACAGGTTGCCGGTTGAGAGTTCTTTCTTTGCATGCCATTTGATCGTCCCGGAGCCTGTGCGCTGGCCCTTGTACCAACCGTTCAGCATCGGACCTACCGACAGCGCGATGGCCGGGATATTGGCAGTAGCCGCAGCCATCAGCATTGCCGGGGTTGTTTTATCGCAGCCGATCGTCAGCACCACGCCATCCAGCGGATAGCCAAACAGCGTTTCCACCAGCCCCAGATAGGCCAAGTTACGGTCAAGGTTGGCCGTTGGACGTTTGCCGGTCTCCTGAATAGGATGAACAGGAAACTCAAAGGCGATGCCGCCGGCTTCGCGGATGCCCTCGCGCACCCGCTCGGCCAGAATGATGTGATGGCGGTTGCACGGCGACAGGTCGGAACCGGACTGGGCAATGCCGATAATCGGTTTGCCGGACTGCAGTTCCTCGCGGGTAATGCCCCAGTTCATGTAACGTTCGATATAGAGCGCTGTCATGTCGTGGTCTTCAGGGTTGGCAAACCAGAGTTTGGATCGCAGGTCCTGGGGATTTTTACGGTTCTCGGCCAATTCGATGTCCTCCTCGGGTATGAGGACTTACTTTCGAAATGTCGCCTGGTTTGTCAAATGGATTTGCAGCTGATTGTCGCTGCGCCTAAACAGGACCATGGCCGAAACCCGCATCCCGATCAGCAACAACCTGTACATTCGTGAGAGCGATCTTGCGGAGAGGTTCATCCATTCAGGTGGTCCTGGCGGCCAGAACGTCAACAAACTCGCCACCGGTGTGCAGCTTCGCTACAACCCGCGCACGGCGCAGACGCTGCCCTGGGACCTGATCGCAAAACTGGAAAAGCTGGCCGGCAAGCGTCTTAACGCGGCCGGTGAAATTGTTCTTCAGGCAACGCGGTTTCGCAGTCAGGATAAGAACCGCGAGGATGCCCGCAAGCGCCTGGTGGCGCTGATCGCCGAGGCTGCCCTGCCGCCGCCTCCGAAGCGAAGGCCAACGCGACCCAGCTTTAGTGCCCGTCGCAAGCGTATGGATTCAAAAACCCGGCGCGGTACGACAAAGCGGCTGCGCGGCCGCGTGCAGGACGACTGACCCGCGCTGGATCAGCCTGCTGAAGCGGGTCGACGTATGTCGGTGACGCTGGCATCCGTATCAAAAAGAACCGAGCAATTGCGGCCCGAATTCTTGGCCTCATACAAGCGTGAATCCGCCCGTGCCATGGCCTCCGATACGCCTTCACCGGCGCGCAGATCGGCACCACCGATGCTGACCGTCAGCTGATGGCTGACACCTTCATCAGGATAGAAGTCGACTTCACTGACGCCTTCCAGAAGCTTCTTGGTGAAAATATGAGCCTCCTGGGTCGATACCTGATCAAGATAGATGGCAAATTCCTCGCCACCAATCCGGGCCACAAGATCCTCCTCGCGGATGTTCTGTTTCAGCGTTGCTGCAATCAGCTTCAACGCTTCGTCGCCTGCCGCATGACCCCAGGTGTCGTTGACCAACTTGAACCGGTCGGCGTCAACCACCATCAGCGTCCCGAATGAACTGTCGCGGCGGCGTTTGCGCATGCAGCGAAAGAAATGCTCGCGGTTGAAAAGCCCGGTCAGGAAGTCGTGGCGCGAACGCTCGACAACGGCATCATGAGCCATACTGAGCTCGGAATGGGCATTGGCCAGTGCTGAATGGGCCTTCAGCAGCTCACGTTTTTGTGCCTCGAACAAAAACCCCGTCGGAAATGCAATCGACGCTGGAACCACCATGGCAACCCATAGGGCGCCCTGCGGCAATACGTCGGCGTCCATCAACATCATAATCCAGGTGATCGCAATTGCGGTCCCGCTGGCAACAAGCGTGATGATGAGCGTGTTAAGAAAAACCTGTTTCACATCTTACCCCCATAGTCAGACGAAAACAGACATTATGTCGCTGCCATGAAGATGAGATTAGGAAACGCCCTTAAGGATCGGTTCAGATCAAGGGTTACCAGAATACAAAGATTTTGGGTGGTTTTGTAGCGACAAACGCCGCAACCCGACGCCGGCTGCCGGTCGGCCCTGATAACCGGATCAACAGAGTATTTGACGCCGTTTTGTTCGACCCATAGAACGACTGCAGCTTTTCAGGCAATCTTGACGGACCATGTCTCAAAATTCATTCGGCCAGCTTTTCCGCTTCACCACATGGGGCGAATCCCACGGACGCGCACTGGGCTGCGTGGTCGATGGTTGTCCGCCAAATCTTGAAATCTCCGAAGCAGAAGTTCAGTCCTATCTGGACAAGCGCAAACCCGGTCAGTCAAAATTCACCACCCAGCGCAAAGAAGCCGATGCCGTTCAGATCCTGTCAGGCGTCATGCCACAGGATGATGGAACGCTGCTGACCACTGGAACACCGATTTCAATGATGATCGAGAACACCGATCAGCGTTCAAAAGACTATTCCGACATTGCCCGGCGCTACCGCCCCGGCCATGCTGATTTTTCTTATGATGCAAAATACGGCATTCGAGACTATCGCGGCGGTGGCCGCTCTTCGGCCCGCGAAACCGCCGCGCGGGTCGCAGCCGGAGCCATAGCGCGCAAGGTAATACCCGGTGTCAGCATTCGCGGTGCACTGGTTCAGATGGGGCCCCACAAAGTGAACCGGGACCGTTTCGACTGGAACAGTGTCAACCAGAACCCGTTTTTCTGCCCCGATCCCGTCGCCGCCGAACAATGGGCGGAAGAGCTGAACAGGATCCGCAAGGCGGGCTCGTCTGTCGGTGCCGTGATCGAAGTCGTTGCCGAAGGTGTTCCTGCCGGGTGGGGAGCTCCGGTTTACAGCAAGCTTGATCAGGATATTGCCTCAGCCTTCATGTCCATCAATGCGGTCAAGGGTGTTGAGATCGGCAATGGTTTCGAGGCGGCTGAAATCACCGGTGAAGATAATGCCGACCAGATCCGCATGGGCAACGAGGGCCCGCGCTTTTTGTCCAATAAGGCAGGCGGCATCCTCGGCGGCATATCGTCGGGCCAGCCTGTCGTCGCCCGCTTTGCTGTCAAGCCCACATCATCCATTCTTACACCCCGCCAATCGATCACCGCCGACGGAGACGAGGTCGATGTGATGACGAAGGGCCGCCATGATCCTTGCGTCGGCATTCGGGCTGTGCCGATTGGCGAAGCCATGATGGCCTGCGTGCTGGCCGACCATTATCTGCGCCATCGTGGCCAGATCGGAGAACGAAATATATGACCACTGACATGGAACGCGTTGCGGACGCCATTCGCGCGTTTGAAAACGGCGAAATCGTAGTCGTCATGGATGACGATGACCGCGAGAACGAAGGTGACCTGATCGTCGCTGCGGTTCATTGCACACCTGAAAAGATGGCGATGATCGTGCGCCACACATCCGGGATTGTTTGCGCCCCGATGCCGATTGAGGAAGCCCGGCGCCTTAATCTTGCACCCATGGTGGCAGACAACGACGCGCCGCATTCCACAGCGTTCACAGTCAGCGTTGATTACAAGCACGACACCACAACCGGCATTTCCGCCGAGGAACGCTGTTCTACCGTCCGCGGCCTTGCCAACCCCAATTCCGGCGCCAGCGACTTTGTGCGGCCCGGGCACATTTTTCCGCTGGTTGCCCGCTCCGGCGGTGTCCTGATGCGCTCAGGCCATACTGAGGCCGCTGTCGATCTTTGCAATCTGGCGGGCCTTCCACCAGTGGGCGTGATATCCGAGCTGGTCAACGATGACGGGACCGTCATGCGGGGCCCGCAAATCAACGCATTTGCTGAAGAGAAGGGTCTGTGCACCGTTACTGTTGCTGACTTGATCGCCTATCGCCAGCGCCAGGAACAATTGGTTCAGCGCGTCGATGAATTCGAGATAGACACCGCTTCCGGTCCGGCCCGCGGTGTTACCTACAAGACCGAATGGGACCCCATGCAACAGCTTGCCGTGGTCTATGGTGACATTCGCGATGGCCGCGATGTGCTGGTGCGTCTGCATGTGGAAAACGTCATCGACGATGCCTTTGGCGGCTCAACCGCTCTGCGAGACCATATGGACCTGATTGGCAAGGAAGGCCGCGGAGTTGTCGTTTATTTGCGCGAGGGTTCTGTCGGTGTAACCGGTGGCGGTATTCGCTCCGACCGCGGAACAGAAACCAATCCGGCCTTCGGCGACGAGCGCGAAGGCCATGGCACCGCTCAAAGCCGTCAGGAAGAATGGCTCGAAATTGGTCTTGGCGCGCAGATTCTGAAGGATCTGGGTGTCAGCTCCATCAAACTGCTTGCGTCGAGGGAACGCTATTATGTGGGCCTTTCCGGCTTTGGCATTGAGATCAGCGAGACGATTATTGTCGATGGCTAGGCTGGCCATCATGCTTCTTGCGCTGCTGTGGGGTCATCCAGGTGCCTCAGCAGAATGGCGTCTCGAGAAAGCAACCGGAACGATCAAGCGTCACACACAAGCACCGGCGCCCAACGGCTTACCGGACGGTCATGTTGCGGTGGCGAAAATTGATGGCGACATTGCCAGCGCCTGGTACACAAAACCCACCCGAATTTATGGCCATGGTATTCTGGGCGACGCCATCGAAGCAGGTGCGCTGACCGTCCAAACCTCCGATGGCACGAACCTGACTTTTTCACTGCCCTCCAATCAGGTGTTCGAAGACCGCACGCCGCGGTTGCACGACCTCGACGGGTTTGGGCGCATCAGCATCGTCACAATTCTCACTGATGTGGCTCAGGGTGCCTCGATTGCCGTGTTCGGCCTGGTTGAAGGCAAACTCGAACTGAGGGCGCAGACGCCTTATATCGGTCGATCCAACCGCTGGCGCAACATTGCCGGTATCGAAGATTTCGACGGCAAGGGCAGCTCTCAGATTGCCGAGGTGGTTACACCGCATATAGGTGGAACGCTTAAGTTCTGGACCTGGTCCAAGGGCAGTCTGAAGCTGGCCGGTGAGGCAACGGGTTTCTCCAATCACTTTATCGGCTCGCGGGAGCAAGGGCTTTCTGCAATCGAGGACTTTGATGGCGACGGCGTCGTCGACATTGCTGTGCCCAGCGCGAACCGCATGACATTGCGGCTGATGAAACTGGACGAGGGCGAGGTTGTCGAATTGGCCAAAATCCTGATGCCTAACCGCATCGACAAACCGATCGCCGTATCAACCAGCGCCGGGCGCCCGGTTCTCACTGTCGGACTGGAAGATGGTTCGTCATATAGACTGCGGCGGTGACCGCGAAGCGGAATTGCCGAACCAAACAAGCTGTGGCCTGTCCACGACATGCAAACTGCACCCCAACCGGTCTTCGGCCACTTTCTTCACCGGGGAGAACGAGGCGCAGTCTCCACATTCCGTCCCTGTCAGGCTCAAGGATGGTGGAGCCTCCCGGCCAAAAGAGCCCCGGCGCCACTCCCAACTATCGGGGGACATATTGGCACTTCCACTTGAAACTGATTTGAGCCTGCGCCATTTTCGACGTCACCCACAGTAGCCTTGGGTGGTTCTCCGCCTGCGCTACTGTCTCCCTAAGTTAGAAAATGAGGCCGGGTCATGCCCGGTCCGCCAATGCGGAAAATGCGACCATGCGGCTTACACTTGAACGTTCAAGCCTTTTGAAATCACTGAACCACGTTCAACGAGTTGTGGAGCGGCGCAACACGATTCCGATCTTGTCGAACGTTTTGTTGCGTGCCGACGGCGGCAAGCTGACTCTGAAGGCAACGGACCTTGATCTCGAGGTGACGGAAACCACTGCTGCATCGATCGAGCAAGACGGCTCGACCACGGTTCCAGCGCACATGCTCTACGACATCGTGCGCAAACTACCCGACGGCGCTGAGGTCATGATGGCGGTGGGCGACGACAATGGTCTTTCCCTGGTTGCCGGGCGCTCGCAGTTTCGTCTGCAGATGCTGCCCGAATCGGATTTTCCCGACCTGACCGCTGGTGAATTTTCCCACATGTTCCGCATGCCCTGCACGGAATTCAAAACACTGATCGATCGCACCCAGTTTGCCATTTCCACGGAAGAAACGCGTTACTATCTGAATGGCATCTATTTTCACGGAGTCGAGGACAGCGGCACCATGATGCTGCGCGCTGTGGCCACCGATGGCCATCGTCTGGCACAGGCACAGACCCCTGCACCCGATGGTGTTGAAGGCATGCCGGGCATAATCGTGCCCCGCAAAGCAGTTGGCGAAGTCCAGAAACTTCTTGAGGATCCGGACGCCTCTGTAACTGTTGAAGTTTCCGATACGAAGATCCGATTTACGGTGGGATCGGTGGTTTTGACGTCCAAACTCATCGACGGCACTTTCCCGGACTACAACCGTGTCATCCCGTCAGACAACGACAAGGAGCTGAAACTTGATCGCGCCAGCTTCTCGCAGGCGGTTGACCGCGTTTCCACAATCGCCTCCGACCGCGGCAGAGCTGTCAAGCTGTCGCTGACGGACGGCCAGCTGGTGCTCAGCGTCAACAATCCGGATTCCGGCAGTGCCGAAGAGGAACTGGCCGTGGGCTATTCTTCCGATGCGCTGGATATCGGCTTCAACTCGCGTTACCTGCTGGACATTACCAGCCAATTATCTGCTGATGAGACCAGTTTCATGCTGTCCGACCCGGGCTCTCCGACACTGATCCGGGAGGGCGGCGAATCCGGCGCCTTGTACGTGCTTATGCCCATGCGGGTTTAACCCGGTACGGTGACAGCGGGCACGGCGGACACAGGCAGACGCGGCAATGACGGGCTCTCAAGGCGCGTCTTTGTTGAAACGCTGAAACTCAGTCATTTTCGAAACTACCCGTCGCTGCGCCTCGATCTGGACGCACACCATGTGGTCCTGACCGGTGAAAACGGAGCAGGCAAGACCAACCTGCTCGAAGCGGTTTCTTTCCTTTCGCCCGGCCGCGGCTTGCGCCGCACGCCCTATGACAGGGTCGCTCAGGTTGCCGGGGAAAAGGACCCACTGCAAGGCACCTGGGCTGTTCACGCGGTGCTGGAAGGGCCCGCTGGCCCGGTTGAAATCGGCACTGGCCTGCAGGCCGGGCCCACCGGCGTCGAGACGCAACGCAGGGTGCACATCAATGGTGCGGCCGCCCGTGGCGCCGACGCTCTGCTGGAGCATTCCCGCATCCTGTGGCTGACTCCCGCAATGGACGGGCTGTTTACCGGAGCGAAGGGTGACAGACGACGGTTTCTGGACCGCCTGGTTCTGGCCATCGACCCGACACACGGGCGCCGCGTCAACGACTTTGAACGGGCCATGCGCAGCCGTAACAAACTGCTCGAAGATCACAGTGCCGACGCCTCATGGCTGGACAGTATTGAAGCGCAAATGGCCGAAACTGCAGTCGCGATTGCCTTTGCACGCAACGAGCTGATAGCCCTTTTGCGCGGCATTATTGCAGACGGGCCAACCGGCCCCGATGCCGTGTTTCCCAACGCGGAGATCAGCCTCGAGGGACCGCTGGAGGGTTTGATCCAGGAAGGCGCCGCAGCCGACCTGGAAGATCAATACCGGGCACTGTTATGCCGAAACCGACCACGTGACCGAGCGGCAGGCCGGACGCTGGAAGGGCCGCACCGCAGCAATCTCGACATATGCCATGGCCCCAAGAACATGCCGGCAGCTCTGTGCTCCACCGGTGAGCAAAAGGCTTTGCTGACCGGAATCGTGCTGGCCCATGCGAAACTGGTGGCCGATGTCTCCGGCATCATGCCCATCCTGTTGCTTGATGAAATTGCCGCTCATCTGGACGAGGGGCGAAGGGCTGCCATGTTCGATCTGATCGACACAATAGGATGTCAGGCGTGGATGACCGGCACTGACGCTCACATGTTTGAAAGCCTTGGCGACCGGGCGCAGTTTTTTAAGGTTGCGTCGGGAGCTGTTGAAAAGGCAACGTAGCACAATGACATCAGCGTTTACCGAACCCGAACTCGAACGATATGCCCGCCATCTGGTGCTGCCGGAAATCGGCGGCCCAGGCCAGCAAAAACTCAAACAGGCCCGCGTTTTGGTGGTGGGTGCCGGCGGTTTGGGCGCCCCTTCGTTGCAATATCTGGCAGCAGCGGGCGTCGGTCAGCTAACGATCGTTGATGACGATGTGGTTAGTCTGTCCAATCTGCAGCGGCAGGTGATTCACACAACAGAACGAATTGACGTTGCGAAAGTTGACAGCGCCGCGGAGGCGATCGAGGCCATCAACCCGCATGTCACTGTCACCACGCGTAAAACCCGACTGACTGAAGACAATGCTGCCGAACTGATCGCTGACCACACGGTGGCTCTGGACGGAAGCGACAATTTTGATACCCGCTTTTTGATGGCAGATGCCTGCGCAGAGGCCAGGGTGCCGCTGGTAACCGCTGCAGTCAGCCGGTTTGACGGCTCCATTACCACATTGCGACCCTGGGAAACCGGAGATTCAGGCAGTTTGAATCCCGGCTACCGAGACCTCTTTCCCGACCAGCCGCCTCCCGGTCTGATGCCGAGTTGTGCTGAAGCAGGGATAATGGGAGCCGTGACGGGGATATTGGGGACTCTTCAGGCGCTGGAAGCCATCAAGCAAATAACCGGCACCGGCGAATGCCTCGTGGGACGGCTTTTGATGGTCGATTGCATGAATATGCGGTTTGAAACCCTGGCTTACGGGAGAGCCGGGTGAACCGCCCTCGGGCACTCATATTTGATGTGTTCGGTACAGTTGTCGACTGGCGCAACAGCATCGCCCGGCTGGCCGGTAAGGCTCTGACTGACAAAGGTTTTGATGCGGATCCACTCGCGTTTGCCGATCATTGGCGCGGGCTTTACCAACCCGCCATGGAACGCATCCGATCGGACAGCCAGGACTATGTCCCGCTGGACGATTTGCACCTGGAAAACCTCACACAGACGCTGAAACATTTCGGCGCAGCAGCAGCCTTTGACGCCGACGAATGCCGCCGGCTAAACCGAGCCTGGGAACAACTGGATCCGTGGCCGGATGTCGTTTCTGATCTTATTGCCCTGAAAGAAAAGACAATTATTGCCCCCTGCTCGAACGGTTCTATCGCGCTTATGACCCAACTGGCGAAACATGCGGGCCTTCCGTGGGATTGCATTCTCGGTGCCGACATTGCCCGTGACTACAAGCCCAAGCCCATTGTCTATCAAGCCTGCTGCAATGCTCTGCAACTTGAGCCCGGTGATGTGATGATGGTCGCGGCACACAATGACGATCTTGAAGCCGCGCAGGCAGCCGGACTGATGACAGCCTTCATCCCAAGACCGGTGGAATATGGCCCGAACCAGAGTCAGGATCTCGTGTCTTGGGGAAGCTGGGACACCGACATTACCCGATTCCGGGATCTTGTCAGGCTTCTGTAACCCGTCTCAGGGTCAGATTGATCCGCCCGCCCTGCTTCAACAGCGTGCTGGTGTCAGCATATATTCTGTCAACACCGTGGTACATCAGCCGCGAGTCGCCTCCGAAGGCGAGGACATCTCCGCTGGCAAGACGCAACGACCGGGTCTTGCCGCCACGCTTTGTTCCCCCCATCCGGAACAGGCAGTCATTGCCCAGCGACAGTGACACGACCGGTGCACCAAAGGTCTGCTCATCCCGATCCTGATGCAGGCCCATTTTCGCGCCGTCGGCATAAAAATTCACCAGACAGGCCTGCGGTGGCGCATCGTGGCCGGAAAGGCCCTTCCAGACGTTCAAAAGCGCATCAGGGATATCAGGCCACGGCTTTCCGGTCACCGGATGCAGAGCCTGATACCGGTAACCGTTTTCCTTGTCCGTGACCCACCCCAAAGGGCCGAAATTGGTCATTCGAACGGACATCTCCTTGCCCGTTCCGGGCATTCTCGGGGTAAACAGCGGCGCCTGCGCAACTCTCGTTCGGATGTCAGCCAGCAGGGCAACCTGTTCGCTCAGATCCAAATGCCCGCGCCAATATCCGACACCCTCCGGCAATGGCTCCGGGAATGTCTCGTTATGCACAGCGAATTTTCTCCGTTTTCCGCAAAAAATCACTCCTCAGGGTAGCAGATCAGGTCCTGGCAATAACCCGTGTCCCGGTTTCCACAAAGATTCTCCACATCCTGTCCTTGCAGGGCTGCGCTGGCTTTCTTATATACGCCGCAACGCGAGGGTTTGCGCTATTGCGTCCTTCGAACAAGTTGAAAGTTCCATAAGGTTTCACCTACGAACGCCAGCTTAGGCACGGGTTCCGGTGGAACGCTGACAGGAGAGAAGAAGAATATGGCTAAAGTAATCGGTATTGACCTCGGCACAACCAATTCCTGTGTTGCGGTTATGGACGGCAAAACTGCAAAAGTGATTGAAAATGCTGAGGGCGCACGTACGACGCCTTCAATGGTTGCATTTTCCGATGATGGCGAACGCCTGGTCGGTCAGCCCGCCAAGCGTCAGGCCGTCACCAACCCTGAACACACTCTTTTCGCGGTCAAGCGCCTGATCGGGCGGCGGTTTGAGGACAAGGCGGTCAAGAAAGACCAGGATCTTGTGCCATTCGCCATCGTTAAGGGCGACAACGGCGACGCCTGGGTGAAGGTCAACGACGACAAATATTCTCCGTCTCAGATTTCCGCCATGATCCTGCAGAAAATGAAGGAAACTGCGGAAGCTTATCTTGGCGAAAAAGTTGAGCAGGCCGTTATCACGGTCCCCGCCTACTTTAACGACGCCCAGCGCCAGGCCACCAAAGACGCCGGTAAAATCGCAGGCCTCGAAGTGCTGCGCATTATCAACGAGCCGACGGCTGCAGCGTTGTCTTACGGCATGGAAAAGAATGACGGCAAAACCATTGCGGTCTACGACCTCGGTGGTGGTACGTTTGATGTGTCGATCCTCGAAATCGGCGACGGCGTGTTTGAAGTTAAGTCCACCAACGGTGACACATTCCTCGGCGGTGAAGATTTCGACATGACTCTGGTCGATTATCTGGCCAAGGAATTCAAGAAAGATCAGGGCGTCGACCTTAAGGGCGACAAGCTTGCGCTGCAGCGCCTCAAGGAAGCTGCCGAAAAGGCCAAGATTGAGTTGTCTTCCTCTTCGCAAACCGAAGTGAACCTGCCGTTTATCACGGCCGACGCGTCGGGACCAAAACACCTGACCATGAAACTGACCCGGTCGAAGTTTGAATCGCTGGTTGGCGATCTGGTGAAGCGGACCGTCAAGCCTATGCAGGCTGCGCTGAAAGACGCCGGCATGGTTGCTGGTGATATTGATGAAGTCATCCTGGTTGGCGGCATGACCCGCATGCCGAAGGTTCAGGAAACAGTTCAGGATTTCTTCGGCAAGGAACCGCACAAAGGTGTAAATCCGGACGAGGTTGTTGCCATGGGCGCCGCCATTCAGGCCGGTGTTCTGCAAGGCGATGTAACTGACGTTCTGCTGCTTGATGTCACGCCATTGTCACTTGGAATTGAGACGCTGGGTGGAGTGTTCACACGCCTCATCGACCGCAACACAACGATCCCGACCAAAAAGTCTCAGACTTTCTCGACCGCGGAAGACAGCCAGAGCGCAGTGACCATTCGTGTGTCCCAGGGTGAGCGCGAAATGGCCACCGACAACAAGATGCTCGGGCAGTTTGACCTCGTCGGCATTCCGCCGGCGCCACGCGGCGTGCCGCAGATCGAGGTTACGTTTGACATTGACGCCAATGGTATCGTCAACGTCTCCGCCAAGGACAAAGGCACCGGCAAGAGCCACGAAATTCGTATTCAAGCCTCTGGAGGCTTGTCCGATGACGACATCGAACAGATGGTTAAAGATGCCGAGGCGAACGCCGATTCGGATAAGAAGCGTCGTGAAAGCGTTGAAGCGAAAAACCAGGCCGAGTCGCTTATTCACTCCACTGAGAAGTCTCTGGAAGAACACGGTGACAAGGTCAGCCCTGAAGACAAGGAAGCCATCGATAGTGCGATGGCGGATCTCAAGGCCGCTCTTGAAACCGATGACGGAGAAGAAATCACGGCCAAGTCACAGGCGCTTGCCGAAGCGAGCATGAAAATGGGCCAGGCAATCTACGAGGCCCAGCAGTCGGAAGAAGAAGCTGCGGCCGCCGCTGATGCGGAAGCCCATGCCGCGGCTGACGAGAACGTTGTCGACGCCGATTTTGAAGAGATCGACGACGAAGACGAGAAGAAGTCTGCTTAAGCGGGCTCAGCGGGTCGCTGCTTGCGGCCTTGCACCCATGACGCCCCGCCTGCTGAACCATCGGCGGCGGGGCTTTTCATTTCAAAGACCTGTACCGGAACATGATGATTGCCGCTTCTGACAAATCGGCCCCGTTTGGCACTTATGCGCTCGCACCATGGCGCGAGAGCCTGCGACGCCTGGCCGACCGGGTGCCCGGTGCGAAACCAGGGCGGATCGGTGTATCCGTGCTGCGCAAGGCCAGTCTTTTGGGAAACAGCAAAGGATTGAACGGCCCCTTCGATGTGAATGTTGCTGAAGGCGTCAAAGCGCGGCTTTTTCCGGCTTCCAACCGATGCGAAAAACGAGCCTTTGCGGGCGTACAGACCTGGGATGCACGAGAACGCGCAGTTCTTGATGATTCCGTTGCTTCCCATGCCGAAAATACTCCGTTCGTATTTCTGGATGTTGGGGCAAATGTTGGCCTCTATACGCTGTTTGTGAATGCCAGTGCTTGCCGACACCAACGGTCGGCACACTTGATCGCGATTGAGCCAGACCCGGAAAACCGCAGCCGTCTGACTTTCAATTGCACGGCAAGTCACTGCAAGGCGGTGATTGAACCCATTGCTGTGGCCGGGACCAACGGACAGGGTATTCTGTCCAGCGCGGCGGAAAATCGCGGCGAGATCATGCTTTTGGAGACCGGAAACGGCACCGCAGTTCCAATGGAAACACTCGCCTCCATCATCGAACGGCATGGACTCGAGAGAGTTGACGCCATGAAGGTGGACATTGAGGGGCAGGACTTTCACGCGCTTGAGGCGTTTTTTGCCCAGGCGCCCGAGAAAGTATGGCCAAATCTGGTGATTGCCGAAACCAATCCGCCGGATGGGCATCGGATTGCCGATCTTATGGCGGGTAACGGATATTTTGTGCGGGAACGTACGAAACTGAACGCGATATTTGAACGCGCAAAGGGTGATGCGCAGGGGTGAGTACGATGAGCAAAGAAGACTATTACGAAACGCTTGGCGTTTCGCGTGATGCCGACCAGAAAGAGCTGAAGAGCGCTTTCCGCAAGCAGGCCATGCAGTATCATCCGGATCGCAATCCAGACGATCCCGCCGCCGAAGCCAAGTTCAAGGAACTTGGCGAGGCTTATGAAGCCCTCAAGGATCCACAAAAGAGGGCGGCCTATGACCGCTTTGGTCATGCAGCATTTGAAAATGGCGGTGGTGGCGGCGGCAGTCCGTTCGGCGGCGGTTCAATGGGTGACATCTTCGAGGACATATTCGGCGAGATGATGGGCGGCGCACGACGCTCGTCAGGCGGCCGGTCCCGCGGCGCCGACCTGCGCTACAACATGGAGATTTCGCTGGAGGAAGCCTATACGGGCAAAACGGCCGAAGTGGAGATACCAACATCGATCAGCTGTGAAACCTGCTCCGGCTCCGGTGCCAAGCCCGGTTCCTCCCCCTCAACCTGCAGCACCTGCGGTGGTGTCGGCCAGGTTCGGGCCAGCCAGGGTTTCTTTTCGATCCAGCGCACCTGCCCGTCTTGTCAGGGCCGCGGTGAAGTGATCTCGGACCCCTGCAACGCCTGTTCCGGCGCCGGTCGCGTTGAACAGACTAAGACGCTTTCTGTAAACGTGCCCGCCGGCATTGAGGACGGAACCCGTATCAGGCTTGCTGGTGAGGGAGAGGCCGGCACCCGAGGCGGGCCGCAGGGCGACCTGTACATATTTCTCTCGATCAAACCACACCAGTTTTTTCAACGCGACGGAGCTGACATTTACTGCAGGGTGCCCATTTCCATGACGACCGCGGCCCTTGGCGGACAATTTGAGGTCGGCACAGTGGAAGGGGGAAAAACGCGCGTGAAAGTGCCGGAGGGTACGCAAAACAGCAAACAGTTCCGTCTCAAGAGCAAGGGCATGCCCGTCATGCGTTCTACCCAACACGGCGATATGTATATTCAGGTGGCGATCGAAACCCCGCAAAACCTGACCAAGCGACAGCGCGAATTGTTGAGCGAGTTTGAGCAGGAAAGTTCAGAGGACAACTCTCCGGAATCAACCGGGTTCTTTTCTCGCATGAAAGGCTTTTTCGACGGCCTTGCCGAATAGACAACGGGCATTTCGAATTCAGGCCCAATTTGCCCTCGCCCTGCAGGATTTCCCATGACCACTGCCAAGATTATTGTCATTCCGGGGTCAACTCGATCCGGCTCTTTCAACACGCGCCTTGGCGGTGCCATCGCAAACGAATTGTCTCGTCTGGGTGCGACAGCCACGCGCGTCAACCTCGCAGACTATCCACTGCCGATTTTCAACCAGGATGACGAGGCCAAATCGGGCGCTCCGGAAAATGCACGGAAACTTGCAACACTGATTGCCGGTCATCACGGGGTTGTTCTGGTCAATCCTGAGTATAACGGCTCATTCTCCGGGTTGATGAAGAACACGCTGGACTGGCTCAGCCGCGATGTCGGTGTGAAGGTCTACCAGAACAGAGCATTTGCGCTTGCAGCCTGTTCACCAGGCGGGCTCGGCGGCATTCGGGTATTGTCCCATGCCCGTGACAATCTCGTTAGTGTCGGTGCCGATGTCATCACACCGCAACTGGCCGTCGGCAACGCCCATAGCGCCTTCGACGACGATGGAAATCTCATCGGGGAAAGACCTGTCGGGCTCTTGCAAAATATGGCCGGAGCGCTGATTGAGAGGGCGAAACTTCACGTCGGATAGCGCCAATCATGTCTTCTGCCGCCGATGACCGCTTGATTGTCGGTCTTGATCTGCCCACTGTCTCCGCCGCCCGCACAGCCGTCAAAGAGCTTGGTGACGCTGTTTCGTTCTACAAGATCGGCCATCAGCTCGCCTTCGCGCCGGAACGCGAGAATGGTCTGCATCTGGCCCAGGATCTAATCGCGGCGGGCAAGAAGGTCTTCCTCGATCTGAAACTCCTCGACATCGACAACACTGTCGCTAACGGCGTAAAGAGCATTGTCGGCATGGGGATGACGATGCTGACGCTGCACGCCTACCCAAAAGCCATGCGGGCCGCAGTTGAGGCCGCCGGCAACAGCGATCTCATACTGTTGGGCGTCACTGTGCTCACATCAATGGACGATGCTGATCTGATCGAAGCCGGATATGCCCACAATGCGGCTGATCTGGTTGCCATGCGCGCCCGACAGGCCCGCGAGGCCGGAATGGGAGGGGTCGTAGCTTCTGCGCTTGAGGCCGAAACCATCCGCACGATTGTCGGGCCGGATATGGCGATCGTCACCCCGGGTATCCGCCCTGCAGGTAGCGATGCAGGGGATCAAAAACGCGTCATGACACCAGCGCAAGCGCTGGCAGCCGGCGCCACACATCTGGTGGTTGCCCGGCCGATCATCGCTGCGCCGGATCGACGCGCAGCAGCAGAGGCGATCGTCGCGGAAATGGCGGCCGCCTAATCAACTTGCGCTTTGCGGTGAGGCCTGCCACAGCGTCTAATCATGACCAACGCACCTGCACGCATTCGACTCGACCAGGCCCTCACCGAACGCGGTCTCGCGCAAAGCCGGTCCCGTGCGCGGGACATGATTGCACGAAATTGCGTTCGTGTTGCCGGAAAAGTCGTCAGCAAAGCCGGCGCAGCGGTGGCCCCTGATGCAGATCTTCAGATCGACGACCCGGCCAGGCACTACGTTTCCCGCGCAGCCATGAAGCTGATATCGGCGCTCGATGCCACCGGATTCGAGGTCGCCGGCCGGAAAGCGCTGGATCTTGGTGCCTCGACCGGCGGCTTTACACAGGTGTTGCTGGAACGCGGCGCCTCTCATATCTGGTCGGTGGATGTCGGTCATGGCCAGATGGTCAGGCACCTTGCTGACCACCCGAAGGTCACGTTGATGGAAGGCACCAACGCTCGAAATCTGCGGTTGGAACAAATTGGGGTGGCACCCGACGTCATCGTCAGCGATGTGAGTTTTGTATCGCTCGTTCTTGCGGCAGAACCGGCTTTGTTGTTTGCCGCCCCGAATGCTTTCGCCGCGCTTCTCGTCAAGCCTCAGTTTGAAGTCGGCAGAGACGGGATTGGCAAGGGTGGAATCGTTACCGATCAGGCGCTGGTCGACACAACACTTGGGCGGATCAAGGACTGGTTCTGCGACCTTCCTGGATGGCGGTTGGTCCACTTTTCACAATCGCCTATTCAAGGTGGTGACGGCAATGTGGAATATCTCCTGTGCGGATTGCGGGACGAGGCCACGCCATGACCCATGTCACCATCAATGCGATCGGAGACCTTGGCGATGGCATCGCAAATATCGGCCAGGACCCCGTATTTGTGCGTCGCACAATTACGGGCGAAGTTGTTGATATCGATACACAAAGACCACACGCCAACCTTCTTGAAATTGTGAAACCATCAGATGAGCGCGTCGATCCATTGTGCAGGCACTTTTCCACTTGTGGAAATTGTGCGGTGCAGCATTTTTCAGAACGCAAGGCGCTCGAATGGAAACAAGAGAAGGTTATCGATGCGTTCCGGGCAGCAGGCCTGAAAACAGAGGTACTGCCGTGCACGGGTGCGCCGATTCACTCGCGCCGCCGTGTAACCTTCACCGCCATTCGTAAGGGAAGCTCGGTTGTCCTTGGGTACAAAGAACGAGGCAGCGACACGCTGGTCGCGATCAACGAATGCCCCATACTGCTTCCCGCGATAGAGGACCACCTTTCGCTGTTTGCCGGACTTGCCGCCACACTGATCCGCGGTGGCGAAGAAATACAAATGGCCGTCACCGCCTGCATTAACGGGCTGGATATGGACATTCTGCTGGATCAGGCGCCGACAGAGGACATGATCGCTGGTTTCGTCCGAGCCTATTCCCGGTCAATTTTGCTGCGGGCCAGCGTCAACGGTGAAGTGATCGCCGAGAAGGAGAAGCCGGTTCTGCACTTCGGAAAGGCCGAGGTTGCCATGCCGCCCGGTGCATTTACCCAGGCTGTTGAGGAAGCGGAAAGGACAATGGCGGACCTGGTGTTAAATCACCTGAAGCGCCGCAAACGTGTCGTCGATCTTTTTGCCGGCAGTGGCACGTTTGCCCTGCGTCTTGCGACCTGGGCTAATGTTCATGCGGTGGAAGTGGACGCCGCGGCTCTTGCCGCCGTGTCGACCGCATCCGGTGCTGATGGCCTGCGGCCTGTAACCACCGAGCAGCGCGACCTCTTTGAACTGCCACTTATGGCCTCGGAGCTAAAACGCTTCGACGGCCTGTGCCTCGATCCACCCCGCGCGGGAGCGGATGCTCAGGCAATCGAAATCGCCAGGAGTAATATACCTTCTGTTGCTTACGTTTCCTGCAACCCAAAAACGCTTGCCCGCGATGCAGCCATACTGGTGGAAGGCGGCTATGTGATTGACACCGTGATGCCCGTCGACCAGTTCGTCTTCTCACACCATGTAGAAGTTGTGGCGCTGTTCTCGAAGAAAGCAACCAAGAAAAACCGCTCTATCTTCAGGTGAATTTAACTCGCCTTCTTGGTCATGAAAGCCATGAAGGCATTGCGAGCCTCGTCGCTTTGCAAACGTTGCGCGAACAGCGCCCCTTCTTCTTCCATGCGCCCAATGATTTCGTCGCGATTGCCGCGAGCAAGTCTGCGTGCAATCGACAGTGCTTCCGGTGGTTTTTCGGAGAGGTTTCGGGCCGCATCCAAAACATGAGCTTCCAGATCTGCTTCATCCACAACCGCGTTCACCAGTCCGGCAGCTTCAGCTTGTGAAGCGCTGAATTTTTCACCCAGAGCGAGCAGCGCGAAGGCCTTTTGATGGCCCATAATGCGCGGCGCAACGAGGCTCGAGCCTGCCTCGGGGACCAACCCAAGGTCGACGAAGGGCGTTTGCATCCAGGCACGAGGAGATGCGTATACAAGGTCGCAATGCATAAGCATTGTCGTGCCGACACCGACCGCCAGTCCGTCTACTCCCGCCAGAAGTGGTTTGGTGCCACCGATGATGGCGCGCAGAAAACTGATAACCTCACCGCCGTGCTCACCGCCCTGCGCGATGGCCATGAAGTCCATCAGATCATTGCCCGATGTAAAGACTTCCGGTTGGCCAAAAAACACGGTGGCGCCTATCTCGTCGCTCGAATCCGCAGCAACCACGGCATCGGCCATGGTCTGGTACATGGCTCGGGTGATTGCATTTTTCTTGCCCGCACGGTTGAAGCGGATGATTTGGACCCTGCCCTCGCAGGAGACGTCGATCTCGGCCATGTTTGTTTCTTTCTTTAAAGGCTCATCTTAAGCTGTGATCAGTGATTCTGCAGCATGCAGGGTACTGGGTGCGCCGCCCTCGATGACAGCTCGCAGAGCGGCCGTTTCAGACATCAGGTTGAACGCGAAGAAGCTGGCCAGCGCCGTGCGCGATTCTGCCTCCCCGGCACTGGCGGTCAAGGCCGATTTGGCGAGGTAGCAGCCACCGGCTGTCAGGCCAAAGAGCCTCAGGAACGGTGTTGCTCCTGCCAATACATGGCTCGTTTCACCTGATTCCAATTGTGCGAGCAACCAGTCTTTGGAGGTGGTCAGGTCTTCCAGCGCAGAGTCCAGTGCATCGGCCAGCGATACCATCCAGCGTTCGTTTTTCGATCGGATCTCTGTTGAGATCGCGCCGAGCTCGTTGATATAAATGTCAACCGCTTCACCACCGTCGAGTGGCAGCTTGCGGGTCACGAGATCGATCGCCTGAATACCATTGGTGCCCTCATAAATGGGTGCAATGCGTGCATCGCGCAGCAGTTGGGCAGCACCGGTTTCCTCCACGTATCCCATGCCGCCATGCACCTGGATGCCCAGTGAGGCCACTTCAACGCCGATATCCGTAGAAAACGCCTTGGTGACCGGCGTCAGCAACCCCGCCCGGCTTTTCCAGGCGGCATCGGTCTCACCCTTGTCGATGGCGAATGCACAATTGTAGCTGATCGCACGCGCGGCCTGTGTCATCGCCTTCATCGTCAGCAAGGTACGCTGGACATCAGGGTGCAGCACGATCGGCGCCATGCCTTCCCCGGTATGTTGTGGACTTTTGCCCTGTTTGCGCTCGTTGGCATAGGCGAGCGCGTGCTGATAGGCGGCTTCAGCTACCGCCACCCCCTGAATCCCGACAAGTAGCCGCGCATTGTTCATCATTGTAAACATGCAGGCCAGGCCGCGATTTTCCTCGCCGACCAGCCAGCCAATCGCACCCGGTTCGTCGCCAAACTTCCCATCACCATAGATCATCGTGCAGGTAGGCGATGCGTGGATACCAAGCTTGTGCTCAACTCCGCTGCAATAAACATCGTTGCGCGGGCCGATTGTCCCGTCGTCACTGACGTGAAATTTCGGCACGAGAAATAAAGAGATACCCCGCTGACCGGCCGGCGCATCGGGAAGACGGGCGAGTACGAGATGGATGATGTTATCCGTCATGTCGTGCTCACCATAAGTTATGAAGATCTTCTGTCCGAAAATCCGATAGCTGCCATCACCCACTGGTTCGGCGCGAGATTTCAACGCGTTCAGGTCCGAACCGGCCTGGGGTTCTGTCAGATTCATCGTTCCGGTCCAGGCCCCGGATACCAGCTGACGCAGATATTTCGCTTTCAGGTCATCGGAGGCATGGGCATTCAGAGCTTCAATGGCGCCGATGGTCAACGTCGGCCCGATGCCAAAAGCCAATGATCCGGAATTCCACATTTCAAAGGCAGCGGTCTGCAACGACATGGGCAGGCCTTGTCCGCCAAACTCTTCCGGGCCGGTGAGTGCATTCCAACCGCCCTCGGCCCAACGCCGATACAGATCGCCCCAGCCCTTTGGCATCGTCACGACACCATCATCCAAAACAGCGCCATGCTCGTCACCTGGTTTCGACAACGGCGCCACCTCGTCCGAAGCGAATTTGCCGCCTTCTTCGAGGATCGCATCGAGCAGGTCATCGGACAGCTCGCCCATATCTCCCGCCCTCATTGCGTCACCGAGACCAGTGAGATTTCTCAGTGTGTGGGAGATTTCTGAAACGGGGGCGCGGTACATGATTTGCTCCTTAGCGGCTATCCGAAGTGAATGCCACACATTGACGTTTACGTCAAAATACGCGCGGCATGCGCAGCAGGAATCGGGTGGCCGCCCGACCGACCGAAAACGTATCATGGGGCCACAATTGAGCAAGGAGATTCCATCATGAACTATCGCATCAGCGGGCTTTCGTCTGAACCTTTCGAACATCTTTACGGATTGTCGGATGCTCAGCTCGCGGAACATGGCGCCAAGAGATATACAGCGGACAAATCTCCCTGCTTCCCCGACCGTATAGAGATGCGAGACGCGAAAGTGGGCGAGACACTGATCCTGCTGAACCATCAGCACCAGCCGGTCGACAGCCCCTATCAATCGTCGCACGCGATCTTTGTTCTCGAAGGTGCGAAAGAGTCTTACGAAGCGGTCAATGAAGTGCCCGAGGTCATGCGTTGCCGGCTTATCGCACTTCGTGGATTCAATGACGAAGGCATGATCTTGGAAGCAGACGTTGCTACCGGTGATGACATTGAGGGCGTGATCAAGACCTTGTTTGCGAACCCGGATGTTTCCTACATCCATGCCCACAACGCCAAACAGGGCTGCTTTTCCGGCCGGATTGACCGTGTCTAAGCAATATTAGGGTCAAGCGCAGAAAGGTCATTCGACTTGTATCTGTTGTGCCCCTGAAGGTTTCGTTTTTGAGCCCAGCAAAGCCGTGCTTCCTTGATGGTGCGACCGGGATTGGCCTCGAAAAAGTCACGGATGTATCGGTTGTACTGGTTCCCAGCGGGAATAGTGGGCTTTACCGTCTTTTTTCGAAGATCAATCCCGCGAAGTGCTTCAACAGCGTCGGCGAGTGTTTTTCCGATGTTGGATTTCATCCACGCCATAAAGGCGGTGTTAAAGGCGAAGTGCTCTCCATAGTGCTGCTTGAAAAAGCGCCGGACATTCTGGGTGTTCTTATAATTGTCGGTAATGACAGTCTCGGGCGTCAACCTGCTTGAATGCCAGTCGAACTTTGAGAACACCTTCGAACGCCTCTGCTGCATCACTTCTCCCGTGTCGATAAAGTGCGCCAGTCTGTCAGTAATGTCCTGCTTGCTGCCGGGGTAAGGAATGCCAATTGCGCGACAGTGACCGACAAGCTCCTGTTTGAGCCAGTACCAGTTCTTTAATTCGCGACCGGTGGTGATTTTCTTAATGTCGGGGCGCTTGGTCACAGACTAAGACTCTCCTTGCACTTTCCAACGATTTGGCAATATCACATCGCATGGTTCAGCTTTTCAATATGTCCCACGACTACGAGACCGGCTTCGACGCTGCGTTGGCCGCGCTTCGGTCGGGAGGCCTTGTTGCGGTTCCGACCGAGACCGTCTACGGCCTGGGTGCAAACGCAACAGATGACAATGCCGTTGAAAAGATCTTCCAGATCAAAGGGCGCCCGGGATTTAACCCGCTAATCGCCCATGTGAGCGGTCTGCAAATGGCAGAGCGCTACGGTGTTTTTGATGCTCTATCGCGGTCCCTGGCAGCCGCTTTCTGGCCAGGCCCGTTAACACTGGTTGTGGAGCTCAAACCTCACACGAATATTGCCTCTGCCGTTTGCGCCGGCCTTCCAACCATCGCACTGCGCCAGCCGCGTGGTACAATGGCGGAACTTGCAAGCCATCTCGGCGCACCGATTGCTGCTCCCAGCGCAAATACCTCGGGCCGTCTCAGTCCCACACGAGCCAACCATGTGTTGGATGACCTGGGCGATGGCGTGGACGTTGTGCTTGACGGCGGGTCCTGCATGATCGGCGTGGAGTCAACCATCATCAAAGTACACGAGGGCAACGCGACTCTGCTGCGCGAGGGTGGAATTGCTGCCGAAGACATTGAAGCATTTCTGGGCATTCCCTTGTTGCAAGGGACCGATAAGCCGGAAGTCGAAGCGCCGGGCATGCTGCTTGCACATTATGCTCCAAAACTTCCGATCCGATTAAATGCGAAGAGCACAAAGCCGGACGAGGCGCTTCTCGCGTTCGGAACAACCACCAGCGCAGGTCCCAAAGTGCGAAACCTCAGCGTAACCGGAAACATTGACGAAGCTGCGCGCAATTTGTTTGCGATGCTGAAGGAACTCGATGCGACTGGTGCAACATCGATTGCCGTGCACCCTATTCCCGAGACGGGGCTCGGCGCTGCCATCAACGATCGCTTGAAACGAGCTGCGCAGTCGAGCGAGAATGGATCATGAAGACCCTGCAGCCAGCCGCACTAACGGAAACAACCATGCAACGCCTGGTTGCCGTGGTTGGAGAGAAATATGCTCTTCGAGAGCCTGACGAAATTGAGCCCTACACGACAGAAGCCCGCGGTCGGTATCACACAACTTCGCCCCTCGTTCTGCGTCCAGGCAGCACGCAAGAAGTGGCCGCCATTCTCAAAATAGCGAGCCAGACCGGCACGCCCATTGTCCCGCAAGGCGGCAACACCGGTCTCGTCGGGGCGGGCATACCTTCTGTTGCGGGAAGTGGGTGCGAAGTGATGCTTTCACTGGGTCGACTGAACAAAATCATCAATGTGGACCCGGACAACAATACCATGACCGTAGAGGCTGGCGCCGTCCTTCAGAACATACAGAACGCAGCCAGCGATGCAGACCGGCTGTTTCCCCTGACTCTTGGCGCTCAGGGTTCCTGCCAGATTGGTGGCAACATCAGCTCCAATGCGGGCGGGGTCGGCGTTTTGTCATACGGCAATACGCGTGACTTGGTCATGGGCCTTGAAGTGGTGTTGCCAAGTGGTGAAATCTGGAACGGACTCTCCCGGTTGCGCAAGGACAATACCGGTTACGATCTCAAAAATCTTTTCATTGGTGCCGAGGGCACTCTGGGTGTGGTCACAAAGGCCGTCGTGAAACTGTTTCCCAAGCCCAGGGGTCGTGACGTTGCTTATGCCGCGCTGCGGTCACCCGACGATGCGCTGACCCTGCTCAATCTGGCCAAGGCACAATTGGGAGCGGGCTTAACGGCTTTCGAACTTATCTCTCACAACGCCATGGAATGCACGGTTAGCTATTCCGCCAGCCCGCAATCCCGGCCAGTTCAGGGCCGGCATCCATGGTACGTGTTGGTTGAAGTGTCTTCAGGCCGGTCGGCGGAAGATGCACGCGGCATGATGGAGCGGGTACTGGGAGATGCGCTTGAAAAAGACATCGTTGTTGATGCTACGTTGGCGGAAAGCCTTGCCCAACAGAACAACTTCTGGCTGATGCGCGAAAACATGTCCTGGGCGCAAAGGGACCTGGGCGCTTCGGTTAAGCACGATATTTCAGTACCGGTGGGTAAGATCCCTGAATTTATCAGGCTTGCCGACCCGACGGTGCTTAAAATCGTGCCTGATGCGCGCGTGGTCAATTTCGGGCACATGGGAGACGGCAACCTGCACTACAACATTTCCCAGCCTGATGGCTGGAAAAAGGAAGACTTTTTTAAGCATGAGACCGCTGTTCACGACGCCGTCTTTGCCATTGTAGAAGCGCTGGACGGCTCAATATCTGCAGAACACGGCATCGGTCAAATGAAGCGCGACCGGCTTCCGGACTTCAAGGACGCCACTGCCCTGGCAATGATGCGACAGATAAAAGCAAGCTTCGATCCTGAAGGGATTATGAATCCGGGCAAAGTTGTTTAACGGATTTCTCACACACCTTACCGGGCCGTTACACCCGGTCAGCTTTCGCTAACCCTTTCAAACATCAGTATTTCTTAACCGCGATTTTTAAGCGCTTCTGGAAGCTCGGCCCCTATGGTCAGATGCAAGGCGAGGACAAAAGAAGCCCGCCGCACAAACGAGAGACTAGCCCAAAAGAGGCCGGCTCTTAAGAGGTTTACAGGGAAGGTAATCCGATGGTTGTCAAGTCGACAGCGTGTGGGACGACACGCGGGACGACTGAGGCCGCGCAGAAACCAAAGTGGGCAGGCGAAGCCATTCGTCTTGACCCTTATGCGTTGCCACAGAAGGTAAGCTATGACCGCCCGGCTCTGTCGGCGCGAGAAACCAGTCTCGAATCCAGAGGTGTTGAGTTCACACTTGATCGAAGTGGCGCTGTAATGAAGCGCGTGCTGGATTGCGGCCTTCCGCTGTCCATGGCGCTGCCGGCACGCGCTTTCAAGGGTGTCGCAGCGAGGGCATTCGAAAACGAGGACGGAACCAATACTGTCACGCTCGAATTGCTGCATGCCGATGAAGATCTGAGTGTCCCGTTGTGTGTCAGTGAACATGTGGAGGACGTGGCGGCCGACTGGCACTCCTGGTCGAGCAATCTGGGCTTGCCGATGTTGCTGATCGATGAAGCGGGCATGATTCAGGTGGTGAAGTCCACCCAGAGCCTGACCTCGCGCTCGTCCAAACCGCGGCGACGTCGCAAGAGTTCGCTCAACCCAAGGCCGCTTTTCCTTCGGCGTCGCAAGATGGGCATGATCGGACCGGTAGAGCGGATTTCCGCCGAGGAAATAATTGCGCGAACCTAGGCGATTTTGGTCGCGGGTTCAGCGGCGCATCCCTTATGGCCCATTAGAGAAACAGATCCAGCGCCAAACCGACAAATACAATCCACCCAAAGTGACCGTTCGACTTGAACAGGCGAAGACAATTGTCAGCGTCGTCGATATCGAGCGAAAGGATTTGCCAGATCATGTGACCGCAGCCGATCGCAAGGCCGGCATATGCGGGCCAGCCGGTTCCAACCACAGAAAACGCTGCGGCAAAAAACGCCAGCGTGCCTGAATAGAGAATGATCAGGGCCAGCTTGGTTTTCTCACCAAACAGCCTCGCGGTCGAACGCACTCCAATCAGCGCATCGTCTTCCTTGTCCTGATGGGCGTAAATCGTGTCGTATCCGATCACCCACAAAATGCAGCCCGCGTAGAGGAAAAAAGGGGCGGGAGAGGAAATCACCCTTTCGCCGATGATCCATCCTACCAAAGCTCCCCAGGAAAAAGCCAAACCAAGGACGAATTGCGGCCAGTTTGTCACCCGCTTTGCAAACGGATAAAGCGCCACAATTGCCAGCGATGAAATGGCCAGGAAAAAGCCACCCCAATTGAACCAGAGCAGAAACCCGGCTGGGCCTTGCCAGTATTGCGGGTCACCGCAGAGCAGGACCAGCACCAGGAAACCAATCAACGCCTGTGCCAGCAGGAAGATCTGAGCACCGTTTACTGTGACCCGCCCGGAAGGTATCGGACGCGATGCCGTCCTCTCCACGTTAGCATCCAGGTTCTTGTCAACCAGGTCGTTGTAGGTGCAGCCGGCACCACGCATGGCGATTGCCCCGATCATGAACAAAACAAGTGTCCAGATCATGCCTGGCAGGAAGACAACGAGATCGACCTGAAGCGTCTGGCCCGCTTCCACAGACATTTTCTGGCTCGTGAGGATTTCGCTGAGGACAACCGACCACCAGCAAGGCCACAACAGCAGCCACCAGCCTATCGGCCGGTCCCAACGCGCCAATTGCGCATAGGGCCAGAAGCGATCCGGCAGCAGACGGTAGACCCAGGAGTTGGGCAAAGCATCGGCGACTCGGTTGGCAGCGGGCGCGGAATCACTCATCCAGACAATGCGCTCTCTCATCCATCGTTTTCTATCCCAGAAATGTGCCCGACACAGCCATAACACAAGTGGAAAAACCGCGACAAATGCGTGTTCGGTCGGGGCGTCGTGTTAAACAGACGCCCAACGATCCTCCAGCACGGCTATCCCATGAACGTTCTCCTTATCGGCTCTGGCGGGCGTGAACATGCGCTGGCATGGAAATTGTCCATGTCGCCGCTCCTCGAAACCCTGTTTATTTCGCCGGGCAATGGCGGCACAGGCGGTGTCGGTGACGCGGTTTCACTCGACGAGACAGACCACGCTGCAATCGTTTCGTTTTGCAGAACTGAGAATGTGAAGCTCGTCGTTGTCGGCCCCGAAGCACCGCTTGTGGCGGGCCTGGCTGATACGCTTCGTGGTGCGGGGATTGCCGTGTTCGGCCCCTCAGCTGCCGCAGCCCAGCTAGAAGGTTCAAAGCGCTTTACCAAGGAACTTTGCGACCGGATGAGCATTCCGACAGCGGGCTACGGCCATTTTACGAAGGCGGCGGCCGCCCGCGACCACATTGAGCAGCAGGGAGCTCCCATAGTCATCAAAGCCGATGGTCTGGCTGCCGGCAAAGGGGTGACGGTGGCCATGACACTCGCCGAAGCGCTGAAGGCAGTCGACGAGTGTTTCGATGGGTCGTTTGGCGCTGCCGGAGCAGAAGTGGTTGTGGAGGAGTTTTTGAGCGGCGAAGAGGCTTCAATGTTCTTTCTTTGCGATGGCAAAACTGCCCTGCCCTTCGGGACAGCGCAGGATCACAAGCGCGTTGGTGATGGAGATACCGGCCCCAACACCGGTGGAATGGGTGCCTATTCGCCTGCCCCGGTTCTTGACGCTGCGATGCAGG
>CALIOE010000045.1 GCA_938044775.1 uncultured Rhizobiaceae group bacterium | reverse complement strand
GATCTCACGATTAATGCCGACGGTTCCTACACCTTTGTTCCGGCTGCCGATTACAACGGTCCTGTGCCAGTCGCCACCTATACGGTCTCTGATGGTAATGGCGGAACCGACACGGCCACGCTGACCATCACGGTCACGCCAGTTAATGATGCGCCTGTAGCCGTTGATGATATTGATTCAACCGCCGAAGATGTCACACTGACGGTCCCAGCGGCCACCGGCCTGCTGACCAACGATACCGACCTGGACGGTGACACGCTTGTGGTCAGTGACTTTACGGTCGGTGCAACCACGGTTGCTGCCGGTAGCACGATCAATCTCCCCGAAGGTGATCTGACCATCAACGCCGACGGATCGTACACCTTCGTTCCGGCTGCGGACTTCAATGGCCCGGTTCCCGTGGCGACCTACACGGTATCGGATGGGAATGGTGGTACAGACACGGCCACGCTGACGATTGCCGTTACGCCGGTCAACGATGCACCAGTTGCAGTGGATGATGCGAACAGTACAGCTGAAGATGTCACGCTAACCGTTCCGGCCGCTACGGGTCTTCTGACGAATGATACCGACCTTGATGGTGACACGCTCGTTGTCAGCGACTTCACGGTTGGAGCAACAACGGTTGCAGCAGGTAGCACAATCAACCTCACCGAAGGTGATCTGACCATCAATGCAGATGGGTCGTATACATTTGTCCCGGCCACTGGATTTAATGGCCTTGTTCCGGTTGCGACTTATACCATCAGTGACGGCAATGGCGGAACAGACACCGCAACGCTCAATCTCTCTGTGGGTGCCGTAAATGATGCGCCGGTTGCGGTTGATGACACGGATTCAACAGCCGAAGACACAACTTTGACGGTGCCAGCGGCCACCGGCCTGTTGACCAATGACACGGATCTTGATGGTGACACGCTCGTTGTCAGCGACTTCACGGTTGGTGCAACAACCGTTGCTGCAGGCGCAACGATCAATCTCACCGAGGGTGATCTGACCATCAATGCCGATGGGTCGTATACCTTCGTTCCGGCTGCCGATTACAACGGCCCAGTACCGGTCGCGACTTACACGGTATCGGACGGCAATGGTGGAACAGATACGGCCACGCTGACGATTGCTGTAACTCCGGTCAACGATGTACCGGTAGCTACAAACAACACCTACACCGTTAGCGAAGACATGGATGCTGTGGGCAATGTCATCGACGACGATACTGGAGATGGCATCGATTCTGACGCCGATCTGGACACATTGTTTGTGGCAACTGCCAGTGTAGATTTGAATGGTGATGGAACATCTGACCCTCTGCCACTTAACACTCCCACGGCAGTTACCAATCTGGCAGGTGATCCTATTGGCGTTCTTGAGCTCGACGCAGATGGTGGCTTCAACTTCGATCCCGCACAAGACTATGACGGGCCCGTGCCGATACTGAATTACACCGTTTCTGACGGCAATGGTGGTACTGACGACGCAACCCTGACGATTGTCCTGATACCGGTCAACGATGCGCCCGAAGCTTCAAGTGATGCGGTCAATGTGACCGAAGACGTCGCAACGCCGCTGAATGCCACCCTTCCAACAGATGTGGATGATGTGGATGCTACCCTCGTCATTACTGCAACACAGGTTCCTGATGCCGCAACGCAAGGGACGCTCACCTACACGCCGGACGGAGGCGGCGCTGCGCAAACCATAATGGTCAGCACGATGTTGACTCCGTCCGAGCTGGCCACCGTCTTGTTTACGCCTGTTCCAGACTATTCCGGACCGGTGGATTCTTTCCTTTATGCCGTCGAAGACGATGATGGTGCATCCGATGCTGGTTCTCTTGGAACAGTGGCAATCACAATGATTCCGGCCAATGATGCTCCGGAAAACACAGTACCAGTAACCAGTGGTGGTATTCCGTTGCCGACGACCACAACGGATGAGGACACGCTGCTCGTTTTCAACGCCACCAACGGCAACGCCATTAGTGTCGCAGATGTTGATGGCGACATCCTGACGACTACAATCACTGTGACCTCGGGCACCCTGACCGTTGCCGGCGGCTCAACTGCAGTTGTGACCAATGACGGCAGCGCGTCTGTGACTCTCACCGGAACCGCCGCGCAGATCAATTTTGCGCTGGACGGTCTCGGTTATGCTCCTCTGGCTGACTTCAATGCGCCGGCAGGTTCAGCCGCCGACACACTGGTGATTGTTTCTTCCGACGGGACCATTTCGGACACCGACAACGTAGCTATCGCTGTGAACCCAGTCGATGATATCACGGACGACGCAGTGACCACCAACGAAGATGTGGCGATCGCTTTCAATGTCGTTAGCGGAACCGCAGGCGCGACGGCGGACACGTTTGAAGGTGCTCCGACCATCACTTCGGTGACTCAGGGCGGTAATGGGACCGTAATCATTGGGTCGGGTGGTCTGGTGACTTACACACCAACCGCTGACTTCAACGGCGTCGATACGTTTACCTACACAGTCTCTTCGGGTGGCGTGACGGAAATCGCGACAGTCACCGTCACAGTCGTGCCGGTCAACGATGCACCGGTTGCCATCAACGACGGCCCGATAATTGTATTGGAAGACATTCCGGTATCCGGATCTGTTCTTGGAAATGATTCAGATCCTGACGGCGACGCACTGGTTGTCATCGATGCAAGTGTGGATATCGACGGCGATGGCACTACGGACCCGCTACCTCTCGGAACGCCCACAGCGTTGACAAACTCGGTCGGCGATCCGATCGGAATTATCGAGTTGACGCCCGGGGGGGCATTCACGTTTGCTCCAGCTGTAAACTATAACGGCCCGGTCCCTGACGTGACTTACACAATCGCTGATCCAGGTGGATTGACCGACACGGCTACTCTCTCGTTTGGCGATGTTGTGCCGATCAATGACGGCCCCGTTGCTGTGGATGATGGTCCCATTGCGGTCATTGAAGACACACCAGTCAGCGGCAGTGTCCTTGGCAATGACTCCGATCCCGACTCTGATCCGCTAGCGGTTATCTCAGCAACGATAGACACGAATGGAGATGGTACGCCGGATCCGCTGCCGCTCAACACGCCAACTCCTTTGATTGATGCGTTGGGCGACCCCGTCGGTACGATCGAACTGGGGACTGATGGTACTTACACGTTTACGCCGGCTTCTGAATATAGTGGCCCGGTACCTGCATTGACATACGTGGTATCAGATCCGGGCGGCCTGACCGATTCCGCTACGCTGACTTTCAGCGGTGTGGGAAGCGTGAACGATGCACCCAATGCTGTTGACGACGGTCCGGTCCCCGTGACTGAGGACACGCCTGCGACCGGATCGGTCCTGACCAACGACTCTGATCCAGAGGGAGATCCTCTGACCGTCGTGTCTGCAACCGTGGACGTAAATGGCGATGGTACGCAGGATCCGCTGCCGCTTGGAACACCTCTGCCGCTGACAAATATGGCGGGAGATCCAGTCGGTACGATCGAACTCTTGCCCACCGGCGTGTTCACCTTCACACCCGCTCCAGATTATGACGGTCCGGTGCCAGCAGTCACCTACACAGTCGAAGATCCTTCCGGCGCTTCCGACACAGCAGTCCTCGAATTTGCCGATGTGACGCCTGTCAACGATCCACCAATACTGATCGCACCGCTGCCGCCTGTTGATCTTGTGGATGGCGAAAGCCCGGTTATTGACGTGTCTACTTCCTTTTCCGATGTCGACGGACCTTTGACCTTCACGGTGTCCCCACTTCCAACCGGACTGACAATAGATCCAAACAGCGGCATCATAACCGGCACGTTGCCATCGGATGCATCACAAAGTGGTCCTTACACAGTAACGGTCACGGCTGAAGATGAGGATGGAGAATCGGTCTCTACCACACTGATCATAAACGTCACGAACCCGGATCCGATCGCCGTTGGCACGCTGGTGGACACCGTTTTTGAGGAAACCACAGTTGTCATCGAGGCGGCGCCGCTGTTTGACGATCCCGACGGCGACCCGCTGCTGTTCTCGACGCCGGACGCTCCGGCCTGGGTGGCACTCGATCCTTCGACCGGCCAAATAACAGCGGTAGTACCAGAGGGGATTACGCCGGCCGGTCCAGTGACTTTCACCATTGTTGCCGATGATAGTCAGGGCGGCGTAACTGCTACGACAGTGACACTCATACCTAGAGAGGGAGAAGAGCCGGGATTACGGGACACCGACATCTTCCCAGAAAAAGTTGATCCGCCTGCAGAACAGGATGATGCTCCGGAAAAACCAATACCGCCATTTGTCGTCGATGCTGTAAATGAAGAAGAAGATCTGGATGGGACTCTTTCGCTTGATGCGCCTGACGGCATTGTCGCGAGGACCGCTGAAAGTGTTGACCCACTGCACGGGACGCGCTCAATAGATCCTGCCAATCCGGCCGTTTTGCAAGCGCTTGACGCGATCAAAGCACTGCGTGATCTCCAGGAAGAAACCCTGCGCGGCTCCAACGCCCTTTTTGAGAATTGGGATGTTGAAGGGCTGACAGGTTATTCGATGCGGTTCGGCTCGGGCGAGTTGTCGGATGATCCAATCGGAGATTCCGCAACGGGTGAACTGATTATTGAGAGCTATGTGCGTGATCGCGTGTTGTTTTTGAATGTGGACAACACCTTCGATCCGGACGCAGAGGGGACCGTCCAGCGCTATCGTGTCGAAATGGCAAATGGCGACCCCGTTCCGTCGTGGATCAAAACGGTCCGAGATGGATTCATCGTGGTTGAACGCCCTGCATCATTACTCGACCTCAAACTGACTATCGTTGCCGAAATGGAAAAAGGCGACGAGCTGTCCAAGGCCATCAAGGTTGACGGCCCAACCGGCGAAATTCAACCGCTGAAGCTGGCTAAGTCGGATGCAGATCGGGCAGGCATTTCGCAGCCTCTGGGATGGGTTGACATCGATCGCGATTTTTCGACCACTGCGGATGAGTGCGAGACTGATGAGGCGAAAATGTTTGGTGAGCAGCTGCAAGAAGTGATCAAAACCTTGCGCCGTTGAGTGGACCCAAGGTCGAGACTCAGCGGCGATCTGGTTGATGCCAGTCGACCAACGCAATTGCTACGTCAACCAGGAACTCAGGTTTCGGCCAACCATTCGGTTACGACCTCGACTTGCTCGTCGTTACGCAATGTCGGCGTGTGACCTGTTTCTTCGATCTCTACGAGCGTTGTTTCCGGCCCGCATGTCAGCATCTTCTCTGCGGTGTCTTCGCTCAAAAAGCTTGAATTCTTTCCGCGCAGAACAAGTACCGGGCAGGTGATTTGTTCCCAGGTATCCCACATATCGACATTGAAGTAGGAAATTGAGTCCCGGAATGCCTCACCGACCCGGTTGTCGACTTTCAGCCGATAGGCGCCTGTTCTGGTCCTTCTGCTTGAATAGTGCGCCATGTGGGCCCAGTCATCATCTGTCATGGGAGCAAACTCAGTGTAAATCATCCGCAAATATGCTTCCACGTCCTTCAGGGTGGCAAAGTCCTCAGAGCGGCCAATGTATTCCGCAATCGACATCAGAGCATCTCGCGAGACTTCGGGACCGATATCATTCACGACCAGGCGTTTGATGGGTGACTGGGCGACAGAAGCCAACACCATTCCGATAATTCCACCCATGGACGTGCCGATCCAGTTGACTTCCGTCACCCCGATGCGAGCGATAACAGCGTTCATGTCGGCGTTGTATTGCAGGTAATTGTAACCTTCTGCGGAGGTTATGTGATCGCTGTCGCCCCGACCAACGACATCCGGGCAAACCACACGATAGTCTTCGCACGTTGCGGCGGCCAGATAGTCGAAGTCACGTGCATTGCGCGTCAGACCGTGCACGCAGAACAAAGTCTCCTGAGCGTTGAATTTGGATGGATTACCCCATTCCAGATAGTTGATGCGATGAAAGCCATGAAAGCCGAGTCCCATAACGTGGTGTTTGGAATAGGCCTTGGCAGGCGCCTTCTTACGATGTGGCATTGTTGCTCTTCTTCTCGATTAATCCAACGTGATTTCGCGCGGATCGCCGATGGCCGCTATTTGAGGTTCTTAAGACGCTCCTGTAGCGCATCGATCTTGGCCTGGATGTCGCTGAGTTCGGAATCCTGAACCGAGGTTTCCTCAGACTTGGGAGACGGCTCCTCCTTCCGGTCGCTCATGCCGGTGAGTGCGCCGATCATGTTCCACGAGTTTTTGAAGAGCTCGAGATTTTGTTTTGCCAACGCTTCGCTGTAGTTCATCATCGCGTCTGCGTTTCGTCCGACCATCGATTCAAATGCGTCGCTCATTTTTTCACGTTCCTGAGCAAACAGCTTAATGGATTGCGTGAGGTAGTCGGGAATCATCGAGCCATAATTGTTGCCGTACATGCTGATGAGTTTTTTCTGAAACTCGAGCGGGAAGTGATAGCCGCTTCCTTCGGTTTCCTGCTCAAAGATGACCTGATTGAGTATACTGCGGGTAATGTCCTCGCCAGTCTTGGCATCCTCAATTTTGAAGGCTGTGTCACTCTTGATCAGATCGATAACGTCGTTCAGCACAATGTAGCTGCTGGTTGCAGTGTTGTAGAGACGGCGGTTAGCGTATTTCTTAATGACGATCGGTCTGTCGCCATCGTCTGGCGAATCACTGTTTGAGGATTCTGAACCAGAATTCGTGCTGCGCGCCATGGATCCCATTCCTGCCTCGGTAACAACGGTTTTTATGTCGTTTCCGTTCAAGTTCAAGACTAGCCCAGATGGTCACGAGAGTGAAATTTTTTTGTTGCGATGCACAATTGTCGTTAACCGGATGAACCGGACGGCAAACTCCGGACACAAAAAAAAGCCGTCATCCCTTGGAATGACGGCCTGTTTCATTGCGGTTACCGCATTGACTCGGTCGGCGTGTTAGCCGGACACAGAAAAGCCCTTCGTATAGGCCAGACGTGCAGCCTCACCCGTATCTTTCATTACCTTGCCAGACAGCTCAACAACGCTCTTGCTTTGATCGTTGACGCGTTCAGCTGCGGACGTCAGATTGCTCGATGCAATCTTGTAAAACTCAGCCATGTCACTAGCTTTGTTCAACGCTTTTACGCTCTCAAAACCCGCTGCAATGTTGGAAACGTAGTTTTCGTACATTTTCTTCCCAATTGCTTCTGAGCCTTTGAAGATTGCTGCGTTGAGCTCGATCAGGCTGTCGGCCATCTTTTCCGATGTGCTAATGCCCTTAGTCATGAAGTCTTTCGACTTTTCATAGGCTTCATTGGCAACGGTTTCCATTGTGTCGGTCGTGTTCTTGGTCATCTCGTTAAACCTTTCTTTGCGTCCTGATAGGGCGGTGATGTGTGTCGTAAAGCCGTCGCGATACAATCTGAAAATCGCTTGAGACAGACATAACACAAAAATGGTGCATTGCAACATTTTTCTTGTGCGCCGCACAATAATAGTGCATTCGATGCCTCAGCCATTGCTGGATCCGATGTTCGCCTGATATTGGACCAACCGGCTAAGGCTTCCGCTTGTTTCCCGATAGAACAAGTGCAACCATTCCAATGTTCATTTGCATCGAGCACGGCCCGATTTGACTGATATGCCATGCCGACAATAGCGCTGAGAGAGGGCCCCAGTGACGAAATCCAACAAGATCAGAGCAGCTCAACTGCTCGTAAAATGCCTCGAGCACGAGGGCGTGGAATACATTTTCGGGATCCCCGGAGAAGAAAACATCGGCGTGATGGACGCGCTGCTCGACAGCGAAATTCGCTTCATTATCACACGACATGAGCAAGGGGCAGCCTTTATGGCTGACGTCTATGGTCGCCTCACCGGTCGTGCCGGAGTTTGTATGTCGACGTTGGGTCCGGGGGCGACGAATCTGGTGACAGGCGTTGCCGACGGCAATATGGATCGCGCGCCTCTTGTGGCAATTGCAGGTCAGGGCGCCACGACCAGAATGCACAAAGAAAGCCATCAGGTGCTCGATCTGGTGAATTTGTTCGAGCCAATTACCAAATACAGCGCACAGATTCGCGAACCGGAGATCGTGCCGGAGATCGTCAGAAAGGCCTTCAAGTTCGCTCAGGCCGAAAAGCCTGGTGCGGCGTTTATCGATTTCCCTGAGAATATCGCCGAGATGGAAATTGAACCCATGGAACCGTTGCGTGTTCAACAGCCTGTGGCGCCGACAGCTGCCAGAGGCAAATGCGCCCAGGTCGCAGAGATGATCGAGAAGGCAAAGAATCCAATAATCATCGCAGGTAACGGTCTGATTCGTTATGATGCATGTGATGAGCTGGTCAAATTTGCGGAGAGCATCAATGCACCGGTTGCGACCACGTTTATGGCCAAAGGCGCAATTCCTTCGTCGCATCCGTTGAGTTTAGGAACTTTCGGGCTGAAGGCCCATGATCTCGTCGCGTTTGGCATCGATGAAGCCGACCTTGTCATCTGTATCGGCTACGACATGGTCGAGTATGATCCCGGCCACTGGAATGCCAATTGCCAGCACAAGATTGTTCATATCGACGGGTCGCCGGCAGAGGTCGACACCCACTATATTGTCGAAGCTGGTGTCATTGGAGATCTGAGGGACTCCATGCAGCGGATCGCGGCACGTTGTGAGCGACCCGCAAGCAAGCCGATGCAGAAACTGCGTCAGAAGATCGTGAAGGAATTGAACGCCCATGCAAAGGATGTGGGCTATCCGGTGAAACCGCAGAAAATCATCTACGACATCCGCGAGGTTCTTGAGCCTGAAGACATCGTTATCTCCGATGTGGGAGCTCACAAAATGTGGATGGCGCGCATGTTCAAAGCGGAGCGTCCCAATACTTGTATCATTTCGAACGGTTTTGCCTCCATGGGTATCGCGCTTCCAGGTGCAATTGCCGCAAAGCTGGTCTATCCGGACCGCAACATCCTGGCCGTTTGTGGCGACAGCGGTTTTATGATGAACAGCCAGGAAGTTGAAACTGCGGTGCGGCTCGACCTCAACATTACTGTCATAATTTTCAACGACAACAAATACGGACTCATCGAGTGGCATCAATTGCGCGAATACGGCAGAAAATCTCACATTGATGTCTCGAATCCGGATTTTGTGAAATTCGCAGAATCGTTCGGTGCCAACGGCTACCGCGTTGAGAAAACTGAAGATCTTGCCGACACCCTGGAAACCGCACTCAATGACGGCGGAGTATCCATAATAGATTGTCCGGTGGACTACTCAGAAAATATGAAGCTCACCCACCGATTGAAGAGCCTGACTTCGATCGACGAATAAGAGAGGAAAACTCCAATGCATGCTTTTCAATTTCAAACGACAAAATCCATTCTCTGCGAAGTTGGTGCGACTGAGAAAATCGGCGAGCTTATTTCCGGCATGGGCTGCAAGAAAGTGGCGTTTGTTACGGATGAGATGATATTGAAGCTGGGTCTTGCAGACGCGGCACTGACGGGCCTTAAAAAATCAGGCATTGCTGTCCATGTGATCGATGACGTCATTGCTGACCCGCCCGAGGAAATGATCCTGAAGGCGGTGGCCGAAGCCACATCTGAAGGCGTTGATGGCGTTGTGTCCGTCGGCGGTGGGTCTTCTCTGGATACGGCCAAACTGATAGCCGTGCTGGTTGGTTCAGATCAACCAATTGAGGAAATGTACGGCGTGGGGCTGGTCAAGGGTGGCAGGTTGCCACTCATACTGGCTCCGACGACGGCAGGAACTGGCTCTGAGGTCACGCCAATTTCCATTGTTACAACAGGAACAAATGAGAAAAAGGGAGTGGTCTCGCCGCAATTGCTGCCTGATTGGGCCATTCTGGATGCAGAGTTGACGGTCGGACTTCCGCCAGCCGTGACTGCAGCAACTGGCATTGATGCCATGGTGCATGCCATCGAAGCCTATACATCGAAGCACAAAAAGAACGTCGTTTCAGACACGCTGGCGCGTCAGGCTCTTGAATTGCTCGGTGCTAATATCGAGACTGCGTGTAGCGAGGGTAACGACCGCGATGCACGATCCAACATGTTGCTGGGTTCGATGCTGGCCGGCATGGCGTTTGCGAACGCTCCGGTCGCTGCCGTTCATGCACTTGCTTATCCTCTGGGTGGCCACTTCCATGTGCCGCACGGTCTGTCGAATGCGCTGGTGCTTCCCTACGTGCTCGATTTTAATATGACCGACGCTTCAGCTCAGTATGCTGAGCTGGCACCAATAATTTTTGCTAACCTTGCTGGCAAGTCAGCCACCGATGCCTGTCACGGCATGGTAGAGGGTTTCAAGGCGATGGGGCCGAAACTGGGCATGCAAAGCAAGCTGGCGGAAGTGGGTGTCAATCACAACCATCTTCCCATGCTGGCCGAGGATGCGATGAAACAAACTCGGTTGCTTGTGAACAACCCGCGCGAAATGACTTATGAGGCTGCGCTGGACATTTACACACAGGCACTTTGATCAAGGAAAAACGCATGGCGTCGCCGAATGACAGTGTGAAGCAAATGTTTGATGTTTGGCAACAAAGTCAGGACGCGTTCATGTCCGCCCAGAGGGACTTCGCTGAAAACATTGGCAAATCCTTCGCTCAAGCCGCTGGCGCGGACGAGATCGATGCGGATGCCGACGTGGCGGAGACGTGGCAGGCATTTATGAAATCCTGGACCCCGCTGTGGGACCCGTCGGGAAGTCTTTCTGGGTTGTCTGGTGCGCCGGATTCATTGGACTTTACACATCTGCTCGATCCAAGAAACTGGACAGCCCATGCACCCGAACAGCTGCGTGGCATGCTCGAGTCAATCTCGCACGGCCCCGAGTTCGCTGATCTTGCGACGCCGCAGGCCGATGCTGCCAAAGTCTGGAGAGAAGTACTAGACTTTCAGGAGGCAGCTGCAGACTTTTCGAAAGTCCTGCAGGATGCATGGCTTCGAGCCTTTTCTGAATACAGCAGCAAACACAGCGTCGACGACCTGAAATCGGGTAAGGTTCAGGAGGCTCTGGACCGATGGTTGAAGATTGCCAATTCTCACCTCCTGGAGACACAGCGTTCGCAACCGTTCCTTGATGCGCAAAAGCGGCTCCTGCGCACAGGGGTTGAGGTGAAGAGACGCCAAAGAGAGCAGGCTGAAGCCTGGTGCGCAGAATATCAGATTCCAACGCGCAGCGAAGTCGATGATCTGACTCATATCGTGCATGAATTGCGCGCGGAGTTGAGGGCTGCGCAACGGGAATTGAGGAACGTACGATCGGGTGGCAAGAAATGATGCCACGTCGCGACAAAATCAGGACGTCTAAATCCACACCGATGGACGAGACAATGCATGCCTATGACCAGGCAGCCGAATCCTACAGGGTAGCATGGGCACAGATGCTTGATGCGAGCACGCGGGCAGCGAAGTCAGGTGAAGTCCTGGGCCAGACTCAACGAGACGAAGTGCAGATCGCCGAAACACCGGCTGACGAAGTTTTCCGTGTCGACAAAGTTCGCGTCTTCCGTTACCGGCCGATTGCAAAGGTCCGAAAGGATCTTGCACCGGTCCTGATTTGCTATGGCCTCTTTGGGCGTCAGACGATGATCGATCTGCAGGATGATCGTTCGATGGTTCGAAACATGCTTGCGCAAGGCGTGGATGTTTACGTTGTGGACTGGGGAACTCCCACACGTGCTGATCAATATCTTTCTCTTGATGACTATATTGATTTCTACCTCCGCTCCTGCGTGGAGCATCTGGTTGAGGAGAACGGCGGCCGCCCGATCAATCTTTTCGGCATTTGCGAGGGGGGGACATTTGCCGTGGCACTTGCGGCCCTTGAGCCAAAATTGTTTAGCGGTCTGGCATTGGCCATTACCCCCGTTGACTTCGACGGAGAGCCAGAGAAATTCTGGCCCGGCGAGGGATTTCTCAACACGTGGTTCAAAAACCTTGAGGAAGAGGACATTGACCGCCTGATTGATACCTACGGAATGTTGCCCGGCGCCATGACCGGTGTGGTTTTTTCATCGCTCACGCCGATCAATTCGATGACCAAGTACAACCTGGGAATCGCCCGCATGGAAGGTGACAAGGCCGCCATCCTGAACTTCTTGCGCATGGAAAAATGGATCGCAGACAGACCTGATCATCCCGGTCGTGCTGCGAAGCAATGGCTTACTAATCTGTATCAGCGCAATGAACTGACGCGAGGCGAGTTTGAAGTCACGGGTCGCAAGGTCGATCTGACCAAGATTGCTTGTCCGGTCCTCAATATCTACGCCGAACAAGACCACATCATACCCGTCAGCTGCAGCAAGGCACTTGGCCGCTTTGTTAAGCCCAAGCTCTACGAAGAGATCGGATTTCCCGGTGGTCATGTCGGGGTGTTCGTCAGCCGAAAGGCGCAGGGCGTGGTTGCTGGTGGTATCTGCGAATGGCTTGATCGCATGGGCAAGGGTGCAAAGTCGAAACCTGCAGGCAAAAAGACGAGCACGAAAAAGAAAAAATAGACGTCGGGGAGGAGTGCGAAATGGTCGACAAGGTTGTCCGTCTGGAAGACGCAATCGCGACAATTGACGATCAAGACACGATTTGCGTGGCAGGTTTTGTCGGAATCGGAACGCCCGAATGCCTGTTGCGTGGCCTGGAGGACCGTTTTCTCAAGTCAAATGCGCCCAAAGACATCTCTCTTCTGTTCGCGGCGGCTCCTGGCGATGGCAAAGACAGGGGGCTAAATCGTCTGGCGCATCCCGGCCTTGTGAAGCGCGCGATAGGTGGTCACTGGTCTCTGGTCCCCAAGCTTGGCGCACTGGCGGTAAAAGAGGAAATTGAGGCCTACAATCTACCACTTGGCTGTATTTCGCAGCTCTATCGCGATATTGCCAGCGGCAAGCCGGGAATGTTTTCCAAAGTAGGCCTACGCACGTTTGTCGATCCTCGCCAGTCAGGAGGCGCGATCAACAAACGGTCGACTGAAAAGCTGGTTGAGGTCCAGCAGATTGCCGGAGAAGAATGGCTGTTTTATCATTCGGTGCCGATCGATGTGGCCTTCATTCGCGGTACGACTGCTGACCGTCTGGGCAATATCACCATGGAGCGCGAAGCTCTCACCCTCGACATGCTGTCCATTGCTATGGCCGCAAAAAACAGCGGCGGGCTGGTTATCGCGCAGGTCGAGCGGATTGCAGCTGCAGGTTCCTTTGCCCCAAAAGACGTGATCGTGCCCGGCAACTTTGTGGACTGCGTGGTTCTTGCCGAACAGGATGAACACATGCAGACGTTTCAGACCGCCTACAACCATGCATTTGCCGGTCGAATGCGCGGAACGGTGGATCAATTGCCGACAATGAAATTTGACCAGCGAAAGATCATCGCTCGGCGTGCGGCGATGGAGTTGCCCATAAATGGTGTTGTTAACCTTGGCATCGGCATGCCCGAAGGCGTCGCTGCAGTAGCCAGCGAAGAGTCGATCATTGATCACATTACGCTAACAACCGAAGCTGGGGTGCTTGGCGGCATCCCACAGTCTGGTTTGGACTTCGGCGCCGCAATTAATGCAAACGCCATCATCCAGACCAATCAGCAATTCGATTTCTACGATGGGGGAGGTCTCGATCTGGCATGTCTGGGCATGGCAGAGACGGATCAACAGGGGAACGTCAATGTGAGCCGATTCAAAGATCGGTTTGCCGGCGCTGGAGGTTTTATCAACATTTCCCAGAACGCGCGCAAGGTGATCTTCGTCGGAACCTTCACGGCAGGTGGACTGGAAATTGCCGTCGGTAGCGGCAAGCTTCGCATCCTGAACGAAGGGCGGAATCAAAAGTTCACGACTGAGGTTGAGCAGATAACTTTTAACGGCGCCTATTCCTGTGAGCAGGGAAAGGAAGTTTTGTATGTCACCGAACGATGTGTGTTCCGAATGACGCCCGCCGGTCTTGAACTGACCGAAATTGCACCAGGGGTCGATCTTGAGAAGGACATTCTAAGCCAAATGGCCTTCAAGCCGATTGTGAAAACGGTGGCCGCTATGGATGATTCAATTTTTCATGAAGAGCCCATGGGCCTCCGATCGCGTATGTTGAACATCGATTTGGAGGATCGCCTCTACTATGATCAAGCGGAGAACACCGTCTATGCCAACCTCAGCGGTCTCTCGATAAAAGATGTCAGCGACATTGCCGAGTTTGCCGCGGGCATGAACGCGTTCTTCGAGAGAATTGGACAGAAAGTAAATCTTGTTTCCAACTATGACGGTATCTCGATTGCCCCGGCAGTGGCGAGCAAGTTTGCCGATCTGGCCAGTCAGCTGGAATACGACTTCTACCTGACAGCAACCCGTTACACGACCAGCGCTTTTTTGCGCCAAAAGCTCGGACGCGACCTCAAGGACAGGTCAATTTCGCCGCATATCTTCGAGACGCGTGAAGAAGCCGCTGCCTATGTGCAGTTCTGCAACAACCGTGATCAAGCGGCCAGCTCATAGCTGATTTCCGCAGTCGGAATGCCGTCCCTAGGAACAACATCGTCAAAAAAGCGAGAAAAGGCCCGAATTCACCCTGAAGAGGTGATTTCGGATCGGTGTCAGCGCGCTAATTAGCGGGCTCACGATCGGCGTTGTTGATCAACGCAAGATCTGCCCGAATTCGCTACAGCTCATTCCCTCATGGCTGCGGCGATAGCTGGCGGTAGCGCTACGTTCCACTTAAGAGGGAGGTGGTGTTAGCGACCTGCGACAGGGGAGAAGGAGGGGCACCAAATCCTTCTCCCCTGCTTTTCTTGCCTCCAAGGAGAAGCGCAAACCGTCCAGAGAGCTATCCCATCGGTTCAACCGGTGGGCAAGCGACTACGAATACCCGCATAGCAGACCGACTTTACGGAGAATCAATCGCGCCGATGCGAATGAGTGCGTTGCGAACAATCAGGCGCCTCGCTCGACGATGATTTTTCGATGTCATGTCCAGGTTGAATGCAAAGACAAAAACTTCGGTGCTGCCGTTCTGAATTCCCTCGACCCAACCTACATACCAGCCGATGTCGGTATTCACTCCATCATGGCGCCAGCCAGTTTTTGCATACATCGTCCAGGTTGCCTTTCGTTCGGCAAGCATGATGTCACGAGCCGAGGCAAAGGTGCTTTGCGAAAACGGCAGCTGCCCTTTGGCCAGACGACTTAGAAATTCAATTTGTTCACTGGCCGAGATTTCAAGTGGACCGGTCAGCCAGTAAGTCGTCAACTGCTCTTGTGACCCGATCAACCTGTTTCCGTATTTGAGCTTACCGATCCAGTCCTGCATTGCGCGGTGGCCGAGTGTTGAAGTCATTTTCTGGTAAACCCAGACCGCCGAGCGCCGATAGGCAGAGGCCAGGTCCTGGTCCTGATTCCACGCCGCAATCGCGCGGACCGTGCCGTCCCATTTGAATCGGGTAGAGCGTTTGGCCCAACCGGATTCGAGCGCGATCAGGGTATGTGGGATTTTTGAGGTCGACGCGGGTGGAAATCTTTTCCTGGCCCTGTTGCGATTGCTGATCCAGGTTTTCCCGTCCGAAAGGCGCCGGATTGCCAGGCTGGAAGCATTAGCATCAACGCCTGCACTGCTTATGACCCCGGACAGGATCGGTTCGGCGGCTTCCGCGGCAACCGCCGTTCCAACGGAGGAGAGCCAGAGAAAAAGCAGCACTAATTGGCGCTGCAGCGCCCGACTTTCAATCAGGCCTGTCACGCTTCGTCCAAAAAGGTCTCCATCATCCGGGCCGTCATGGCCGGCTTGGTGACCATGAACAAGTGTCCGTCATCAACTATTTTCAGCTGTGAATTGGGAATGAGCGTATTCAGGATTCGAGCATTTTTCAGAGGAATTAACGGATCGTCTGTTCCCGAAATGATGAGTGTCGGCTGGCGCAGACGCCACAACCACGGCACGCTCGTCCAACCCAGCATCGCCAGGAGTTGCAATGTGTACCCGGCATTGGAAGACGGGCGCATGGCTTTGGCGTGGTTGTTGATGAGATTGGGATCGTTTCGAAAGTCCCCACCATAAATTTCTGCGGCGATTGAACGCATGTAGCCCGGATCCGTATAGCGCTTGATGCTCGCCATTTTCGAAAGAACATTGGGTCGTCCAGGAACCATGACCCAGCCGGCCGACGTAGCGGCCAGAATGAGTTTTTGCGCCATCTTGGGGTATTGGTATGCAAACTGTTGGGCCATGCCACCGCCCCAGGAGACCCCGGAAACATCGACCTGCTCATGACCGAGCATCAAACACAGCTTCTTGGCCAGTCGAACCAGGGTTGAGGGACGATAGGGTAGGGCAGGCATGGGTGATCCACCAACGCCTGGCACGTCGAAAATGATTGCGCCGCGCTGGTTGAGCTCTTCCAAAAATGGAAATGCCAGCTCGAGATTGGCTCCAATGCCGTTGAACATAAGGAGAGGCGGAACTCCCTCCGGGCCGCTCTTTATCCCGACGCGGAGTTTCTGTCCGTCAACATCCATCATACAAACATTGATGTCATTCGACGAGGCGTTAGCTGTCTTCCTATTTGCGGCCTTCGCCATGATCTGCGCTCCGTTGGGGACGGAAAATCATACATATTTGGTCCGGCGCTGCCCCCTGCGCCAGTATCCACTACGCCTCGAATATATAGGTGCCGGGCGCCGGCCCCAATGGCGGATGAGATGCATTCCCAGGTTTTGTCGGAGCTTTCACCTGCTTGCCGGAGTTTTTCTTCAACAAGTCAGCCCAATCGAGCCACCAACTGCCTTCGTGTTTTGTCGCTTTTTCGGCCCAGGTATCTGCATCCTTGCGGCTTGCCTTGCCCTTCATATACCAGGACTTTGGATTACCAGGCGGGTTCAGGAGACTCTGTAGATGACCGGAATTTGACAGGATGAACTCTGTTTTTGTTCCAAACAGACGCGCCGTTTCATAAACAGCCTTCCACGGTGTGATGTGGTCCGTGGTGCCGGCAATGACATAGGTTGGATACTTCACCTTGGTCATATCGATTGCGTGTCCCCCAATCGACATTTTCCCCGGATTGAGGAATGGGTTCGTGAAGATCATATCCAGAAAGTCGGCATGCAAACCGGCAGGCAGCCGGGTTGTATCGGCGTTCCAGAACAGAACGTCGAATGCTGGTGGTGAGTTTCCGAGCAGGTAATTGTTGACCCAGTAGTTCCAGATCAGGTCATTCGGCCGCATCCACGCAAACATTTTTGCCAGATCTTGTCCGTCCAGAACTCCGCGGCTGGCAGATGCCTGTTTCGCGGCCATCACCGTCTCCGGAGTTACCAGGGCAGAAAACTCGTTGTCCTGTGTAGCCATTGTGTCCAGGACACAGACTGCAAGAATGACGGAGTTGATTTTCTTGCTTTTCTTTTGAGCGGCAAGCCAGCCGGCGTAGCTTGCAAGCGTGATCCCACCTGAACAGGAGCCCATGATGTTGACCGAATCTGTTCCTGTAATATCGAGCGCGGCATCGCACGCTTCATCCAGGGCTTCAATATATGTGGAGAGATCCCAGTCCCGCTGTTCCCTGGTCGGATTACGCCAGCTTATGCAGTACGGCTGAATCCCGTTTTCGAGCAGAAAACGGATCATGCTTTTTTCGGGAGCCAAATCGACGGAGTAATATTTGTTGATCTGTGGCGGCACCATCACGAACGGGCGTTCGTACACTTTGTCGGTGGTGGCCGTGTAGTGGATGAGTTCCAGTACATCGTTTTGAAAAACCACATTTCCGGGCGTATTCGCCACGTTCTTTCCGACTTCAAATTTTGAGGCGTCAACTGAAGACGGCAGGCCACCGTTCTTGACCATGTCGTTGATGAAGTTTTTCACGCCGTTTGTGACGCTTTTGCCGCCAGTCTCAAAAAGCGCTTTCATGGCAGTTGGATTGGTTGCCAGAGCGTTGGAGGGTGCCATGGCGTCCACGTAAATTGAGGTGATCAGCCGGGCCCTTGCTGCATCCCGGTCCGGAAGGTCGAGTTCCTCCACCGTGTTCATGACCGCTTTGCTCCAGGCGAAGTAGGATTGCATAAGCGACTTGCTGACCCTGTTGGTCTGCCAGGCCGGATCAGCGAACCGCCGGTCCTTCGGATCAGCGGCAATTTCCGACCTGCCCGTCATGATGTTTGTGAGGTCGGAAGCCAGCGTCATCCATTGCCTGGTGAAGGTTTCCGGTTGTCCGATCATGGCACGGGCAACGCTTGCGCCTGCAGCGAAAAGGTCCTGACTGCGCAAGGCCACGAGTGGATTCAGGGCGGTGGTGTTTTCAGCCGCGCCCTCCAATATTTCCTTGGTCGAGCGATCATTTGCTTTTTTTGGCACGTCATGCCTCCAGTTCAGCGTCCGGTCCAGGTACGAGAAGCGCAAGGTTCTCAGAGATCAACGCCGGCTTGTCTACGTTTTCGATTTCGATCGTGTTTTCGGTCTTCATTAGATAGTGCCCGTTCTCCTTGCGGTCGAACGAGACCAGTTTTGTTTGCAGTCGAACTCTCGATCCTACGGCAACCGGATTCAAGAAACGCACTTTGTCCAGACCATAGTTAATGATCGCTGCGATCCCTGCGGGCCTGATATCCATGTCGGATGAAAGTCCGGCAAGAAGCGACAGTGTCAGGTAGCCGTGGGCAACGGGGCCACCAAACGGGCTCTCCTTTTTTGCCCGCTCGACGTCGATATGAATCCACTGTTGGTCACCTGTGCACTCGGCAAACATGTTGACTTTGTTCTGGTCGACAACAAACCATTGTGATGTACCCAGATGCTGGCCAATTTTGTCGGTCATATTTGCGAATGTCAGCTTTGCGGCACCCATATGTTCCAATCCTTCCAACTTGAGGGGCCATTTAACTGCCCGGCCTGCCAACTGCCGGGCCTGCTAATCGCCAGAGTGAGGCTCAGGAGTTCATATTCTTGATGGCTTCGTCACGCAGTTCGCGGCGCAGTATCTTGCCGACATTTGTCCGCGGCAGGTCTTCCCTGAATTCAACATATTTTGGTTTTTTGTAACCGGTGAGGTTTTTGCCGCAGAATTCCCTCAACTCTTTTTCGGTTAGCGAGTCGTCTTTTCTGATCGCGAACAGCATAACGGCTTCCCCGCCCTTTGGGTCGGGCACTCCGACAACTGCGGATTCCAAAATACCGGGATGGTTGGCTGCGACTCCTTCGATCTCATTTGGAAAGACGTTGAAGCCAGAAACAAGGATCATGTCTTTCTTACGATCTACGATCTTCGTGAAGCCCTTTTCGTCCATAACGCCAACATCGCCGGACTTAAAGTAGCCGTCCTTTGTCATGACTTCTGCGGTTTCTTCTGGCTGCTGCCAATATCCATCCATGACCTGCGGGCCTTTGATGGCGATCTCCCCTGGCTCGCCAAGTGCAACCTCCTTGCCCGCATCGTCGAGAATTCGGATGTCGACATTTGGCATAGGCAGGCCGATCGTACCCGAAAACGCATCCGAGTCTGTGGGATTGCAGGTGACCCCCGAAGACGTCTCCGATAAACCGTATCCCTCGCAAATTGCGCATCCCGTGATTTCGAGCCAGCGTTTTGCCACAGCTTCCTGAACTGCCATGCCTCCACCGTTGGCGATTCTCAGTTGGGAGAAATCCAGTTTGGCAAACTCTGGATGGTTGTTAAGCCCGTTGAAGAGCGTGTTGACGCCGGGAAATACATGAAACTTGTACTTTCCAAGTTCCTTAATGGTCGAGTCCAGGTCACGGGGATTTGGGATCAGGATGTTCACCCCGCCGGTGCGCATGGAGAGCAGACTGCACGTAATGAACGCGAAAACATGGTATAGTGGCAAAGCGCAAATGAAAGTCAGCTGACCCGAAGTCGGCTTGCGGTTGAGCCCCGGCTGCATCCAGGCTTCGGACGACAGAAGGTTGGCAATGACGGTGCTATGCAGCAGCGTCGCACCTTTGGAAACGCCGGTGGTGCCTCCCGTATACTGCAATACAGCAACGTCGTTTGACGCAATCTCAGGCTTGCTAAACCGCATGTTGCGCCCGGCGGCCAGTGCTTGTTTGAACGCAACGCTTCCTGGCAGTGAAAAAGGCGGAACTCCCTTTTTCACGCGGCGAACGACGAAGTTCACCATCGTCCCTTTAAGCCCGCCAAGCATTTCTCCGATGGATGCCACGAGGGTATGCTTTACTGGTGTCCGCGCGAGCACCTCCTGAAGCGTAGCGGCAAAATTCTCAAGGATGATTATGGCCTTCGAACCTGAATCGTTGAGCTGATGTTCCAGTTCGCGGGCAGTATAGAGCGGGTTCACATTCACGGCGATCAGTCCGGCACGTAATATTCCAGCCAGAGCCACCGGATATTGAAGGACATTGGGCATCATGATCGCAACGCGATCTCCTTTTTGCAGGCCGAGGCTCTGCAGATAGGCCGCCATTGCCAGTGATTTGCGATCAAGCTCACCATATGTAAGCGCTTTGTCCATAAGGACATAAGCATTCTTGTCGGCATATTTGCTGAAGCTCTCCTCGATCAGGTCCACCAGCGAACTATACTGATTGACATCGACGTTATCCGGCACTCCAGATGGGTAGGCCTTCGTCCAAATTCTTTCCATACGCTCCTCCCAAAGCACTGCTCTTCGTCATCATCTTGAACAAAAAGGACCGGCCTTACAAACTTTGTCTGCAACGAACGGTTTACGAGCTTTCCCGGAACTTTGTCGCCCGCATTGTTTTAGGCGGGGAAATGGTCAAACTGGTCCCAAGACCTGCAAAGGGGAGGAAAGCTCGTGAGACAACTCAGCGGAATTGACGCATCGTTCCTGTATATGGAATCCGATACCACGCCCATGCACGTGGCTGGTTTTACTCTTTTCGAGCTGCCTGAAGGCTTTGCCGGATCTTTTCACGAACACTACAAAACTTTTTTCGCAAGCCGTGTTCACCTGATCCCGATTTTTCACAAAAAGCTGGCTCGGACCGTTTTTGAACTCGATCATCCTGGCTGGGTCGATGCAGGCGAACTGGATTTCGACTACCACATCCTGAGCCGCACGCTGGACGCACCAGGAACGCTGAAACAGGCGGAAGAACTCATTGCTCAACTGCATGCAGAGCCATTGGATCGAAAGAAGCCACTTTGGCAGTTTACTGTCATTGAGGGCATTGAAGGTGGCAGGGCGGCGCTCTACTCGAAAGTTCATCATGCGGCCGTCGACGGCGGAGCCGGGATGGTCATCACTAAGGCGCTATATGATCTTGGCCCGGTGCCGCGCGAGGTCGAGCCACCAAAGCCGCGCAAACGGGAGCGCAAACCCACACCCGCCGAGCGAGCGGTTCTTGGGATGCACGATGTCGCAACCAATGTTGTTCGTCAGCAAATGAAAATGGCCGAGGCCTTGCCGAAGACCATGGGACAGATGCTTGATCTTGCAGCTTCTGCCATTGCCAGGCCCGGATCCATGGGTCTGCCGCAGTTTCTGGCCCCGAAAACACCGTTTAACAAGACGATTGGTCGAGAGCGCAGTTTTGCCGCACGTTCGGTGTCCCTCACCGATGCTAAGGCGATCGGCAAGGCAACCGGCGCCAAAATCAATGACGTTGTCATGGCAACCTGCAGCGGTGCGCTGCGCGCGTATCTGCTGGCAAAAAACAAGCTGCCTGATGCGCCGCTCGTTGCCTTCGTTCCGATCTCCGTGCGCGAAGCCGGCAACACCGACATCAACAATCAAGTGTTCGGCATGAATTGTCCGCTCGCAACAAACTACAGCGATCCCATCAAACGCTTGAAAAAGATTCAGAAGGAATCCGGTCAATCAAAGGACATGGCGGGTGCTGTGAAGGACGCGGCGCCTAAGGATTTCACCTTGATCGGTGCCCCGTTATTGTTACCGGGATTAATGCAGCTTTATGGCAAGACCAAATTGGCCGATGTCTTGCCACAAGCGGTCAATGTGACGATCTCGAACACCGCAGGCCCGCCATTTCCGCTCTATTGTGCCGGTGCCAAGGTAACGGCCCTCTATCCCGTTTCGATCCCGGTTCACGGCATAGGTCTCAATTTTACCGTACAGAGCTACCTCGATAAGCTCGACTTCGGTGTTACCGCCGGTGCATCAGCTGTTCCTGACATGGAGCTGATGGGGGACCTTCTGGTGAAGTCATTTGAGGAACTGGCGAGTGCAGTTGGCCTGCCCAGACCCAGGGCCGCGTCTAAAAGTCGCAAGCCTTCGGCTAAGACCTCAGCCAAGCCCGCCGCCAAATCCACAGCCAAGCCCGCTGCCAAATCCACAGCAAAGCGGACTTCACGCAAGGGCAAGTGAAATGCGGCGATGTCCTCCACATTGTGAGCTTAGGTTACATTAATTGGACATTATGGAGCCGGCTAGTATGGTTACCTGCGCTGTGAGTCGTGCGGTCTTGGGAGGGATCGCTTCTATGCCGATATTGGCATCTATGGGGAGGAAATATTGAATGGTTGAAGTTGCAACGGCTGCTCCAAGCAGAGGGCTTTTTTTGCTCGAATTGCGGGCTTTGCCTGAGCTTGCGGGCTTTGCTGCTTCCCTGCCTCTCCTGGCTGCAACCTGTCCGCGTGGAGATGGGCAGCCGGTCCTCGTGCTTCCTGGATTAATTACCAGTGATCGATCCACCGCACCTTTGCGGAATGCGCTTTCAGCGCTCGGCTACCCCACCTATGGCTGGGATCTGGGTCGAAATTTGGGCCCACTGCCCGGGATTGAAAAGGGGATGATCAAACGGGTCGAGGAACTGCACGAGAAGTACGATCGTAAAGTTAGTTTAGTCGGTTGGAGCCTCGGCGGCATCTATGCCCGGCAGCTGGCAAAAATGATGCCAGACAGAGTACGGCAGGTCATCACCCTTGGAAGCCCGTTCAACGGTGATCCCAGAGCCACCAATGCCTGGAAAGTCTATCAGTTTACCAGTGGTCACAAGGTTGACGATCGCGATCGCCATATGGGTGGTGCAATCTCCAAAGCACCTGACGTGCCAACCACGGCAATCTACAGCAAGACGGATGGCGTTTGCGCCTGGCAGAACTGTCTGGAAGCAAACGCGCCCCATACGGAAAACATTGAGGTGCGTGGCAGCCATTGCGGTTTGGGCCACCACCCGGCTGCCGTCTACGCTGTAGCCGACAGGCTTTCACAAAAGGAAGGCGACTGGAAACGCTTCAACCGGTCCGGCGTCAAGAGTTTTGTCTATCCGAAAGCTGAAACCTCCAGCGGATAGTGCTTATCATTCCGTCTTGCCCATACCGCTTCGGATTTCCTGGATACTATCCTGCACTCTCTTTTGCAGAATATTGAAAGATTCGGTGCTCGAATCGCGGGCTATTTCGCCGAGTTCAGTTGTATTCTTGATGGTCTTTTCGAATGACTTCTTGGCGAATTCTAACTGATCAGACATAAGCTCGGTCGGTGAACCCTTGCCGCTCATTCCCTGAACAAGCTCTGTGATTTCAGCAAGACCTTCTTCCAGCTGCTCTCGTTGTTTTGCCATCATGCCCTGCGCACCCGAAGAGGCCACCTGCATGGCATCCTGCATCGCCTGGATGTTTTTCTTATGATAGTTGACGACACTCTCGACCTCGGGTGTTGGGAGTTTGAGGTTTTCTCCAAACTTCTGGAACATGTCGAACATGGAGCCTGTTGGCGATTTGTCGTTCACGGCGGATCTCCCATTGGGGTCAGTTTTTCGAAGGTTCATCGATTGTGAACCCAGTGGCCACAATAATCAAACCGTCTCAATGAGTAAGAAGATGCAGTGCAGCACAACTCCGGCCATGCCTCCGATGAGCATGCCGTTAAAACGAATGTATTGCAGGTCTTTTCCGATGTTTGCTTCAATCAGCAACGTCAATTGGGCGAAGTCCCAACTTTTCACCTGATCGGAAACAAAGCTCGAGACACTGCTCTTTTGCTTTTCAATCAGCGCGGCGAGAATACGAACCATTTCCCGATCAATTTCAGTCTTGAGTTCAGTCGAACTGGCGAGATTTCTCCCGATATCAACGAACATATCAGTCAGCCGGTCGACGGTGGCCGAGTTTTCAGCGCGAATGTCTTTTTCCAGATAGTCACGCAGATTTTGCCAGAGTTTCTCCGCAATGTCGGCAAATTCAGGCCGTGCCAGCATGTCGTGTTTCATGGCCTCGGCTCTTTTTGCAAACCGCTTTGAGCGTTTGATGCGGCGCACGTAATTCTTCAGGAATTTCTCGAACTCATCGCGCAACTGATGTTCTGGATTGTCCTTTACTTCCTGGAGCAGTGCACTGGCCGCCTTAATGATCCGACGCAAGATTAATGCATCTGCGCGAAATACATTGAACACAGTCGGAAGTTCGTCCTGAACTTTCTTGCGGATCGCATCAATCGCAACATCGTCATTGATGAATTTGTGCAGCGCTGCAATCAGGTCGTTCATCAGCTTATTGTGGCGATCGTCCTTCACGAAAGAATCGAGAAGCTTCGCCGCAATTGGCGCAACCTCCGTCTTTTCCAGTTGAACTGCGACGCGTTTGGCCGCAAAACTCCTTAATCCTGTATGATCCAGCGTCTCCAGAAGCTGGGGAACAAGCTTTGCCACAAACCGGGCAAACTCCTGGGATTTTTCAGGCGTTGCCAGCCATTGTGACATCTCATCCGCAAAACGTATGTCCTTGAGTTTGGAACCGATGGTTTCCTGAGAAAGAAAATTGCGTTCGATAAAGCGGCCGAGATTATCTCCAATGCGATGCTGATTGCTCGGGATAATTGCTGTGTGCGGTATGGGAAGGTCCAGAGGGCGCCGGAACAGGGCCACTACCGCATACCAGTCGGCGATTCCGCCGATCGTTGCGGCTTCTGCAAACGCGGCCACAAAGGCGAGGGCGGGCCATCTCGTTTCTAATAATTTGGTCGCGATCAGTACGAGAACACAAAGCACTAGAACTGCCGTAGCAAGACGTTTGACACGTGAGAGCTGCGCCAGTTTTTCCATCTCTGCCGGGCTGAGTTCCTGTGTCAATTTTCAGCGACTTCCAATTTGATTTGTTGGGGCGATACACCCATTACGGCGATGGGAGAGCTATGTCCAATGCACTAAAGGTGCCTGCCAGAATAGGCCTTTTGACTCTCAAATCAAACAGGCGAGAAAAATTTTTGATATTTTTGAAATCAGCAACCTGTTGAA
>CALIOE010000044.1 GCA_938044775.1 uncultured Rhizobiaceae group bacterium | reverse complement strand
ACCCCTTGAACGCCCAACCGGCGTGCGGTGTCGATTTCCTCAGACACTTCATGCATGTCTTTGTCAGATGCCAGCAGATCGAGGACAATCTGTTGATCCATACCGGCTGCACCAGCAGCACTGGCCAGGATTTCATGATCGCCTATATGGCCACCCTCCAGAAAGAACAGCTCGAACAACCGCTCCACCAACTTGTCCTGAACGTCCGTTCCTTCGTTAGCGGCCCAGCGAATGACTCTGTGAGCGTCCAGAGTGTTGGGAGAGACGCTGATTGCCTCGAACTTGAAATCGATGCCTTCGCCTTTGCCGGCATTCTCGATGTTGCTGTAGATTTCCTTCGCCCTTTCCGGTCCACCGAACTTGGTTTCCAGATACTCTCGCCGATCCCGGCCCTCAGGCGGAAGGGTGGCATCCAATTGATAAGGTCGCCAGCGGACATCCACTTCAATGCCATCTATCTTGTTCAGGGCGGCTTCGAGACGCCTCTTGCCGATGTAGCACCATGGGCACATCACATCCGAAACAACATCCAGATTCACTTTGGTCAATTGGAGAGCTCCCTGTGCCACCACGTTGAAAAGTAAGCCCGTTGCGGACCGTAAAGCGGCACATAGTCAGAATGGGCCACTGTGTTCCAGTAAGCAATGCGGCTTTCAGCCAGATGATAGAGAGGAACCACATAGTGGCCTGAAATCAGCGCCCGATCATAGGCCCGCACCGCAGACTTGAACTCTTCAGGATCCTTAGCCGCCAACATTGCATCAATCAGGGCATCAAGCACGGGTTCTGCGGTTCCCGCGAAGTTAAAGCTGGATTCAATATCGCGGGAGGCAGAGCCCCAACGGTATATCTGTTCGGCGCCGGGCGAGAGAGATGACGAGTACTTGACGACGGTCATGTCATAGTCGAATGAGCCCTTACGGGCCTGATACTGATTGTCGTCGACCAGCCGGATAGAAATATCGATGCCCAGCTTTGCCACAGTGCGTTTGTACGCCAGAGCCAGACGTTCAATATCCTGTCCGCTGATGCCCACGCTTCCTGCGATAAGCAACTCAAATGCCAGCTGCGTTCCGGTCTTATCCACCAGCCGGCCATCATCAAGTTTGAAACCTTGCTTGCGCAGAATACTAAGCGCTTCGCGAAGTTGCTTGCGGTCACGTCCAGTACCGTCAGCCTGTGGTGCTCGATATGTTCCGTCCATCACTTCGCCGGTAACGGCTCCGGGATAGGGTGCTAGAAGAGCTCTTTCCCTTTCGCTGGCTGGCCTTCCAAGGGAAGACAGCTCCGAATCTTGCCAATAGGACGAAGTTCGCTGGTAAGCGCCGAAAAACAGATTCTCATTTGCCCACTCAAAGTCAAACAAGATGGCCAGCGCGCGTCGCACCTCCCGGTCTTTGAAGATTTCGCGCCGCGTATTGAACACGAAGCCCAACATTCCGCTCGGAATCCGACTCTCGAAAACCTCTTTTGTCACACGACCCTCGGTGACCGCAGCAAAATTGTAGTTGGTGCGCCACTTGCCCGGACTGGTCTCGGGATAGATCGTAAACAGCCCCTTTTTAAAAGCTTCAAACTGAGCGGAGCCATTGCGGTAGTAGTCGACACGAATGGAATCGAAATTGTGAAACCCACGGTTTATCGGTTCATCCTTACCCCAATAGTCGGGATTGCGTTTGTAGGTAATGCGCTCACCGGGAAGGATTTCATCCGTTTTGTACGGTCCGCTGCCGGTTGGAGGTTTGATGGTCGAATTCTGAAATGTGTCCACGTCGGTTGCGTGCTCCGCCAACACCGGCATGAGGCCAAACAGCAACGGAGTCTCACGCGAGGCCTTGTCATTGAACCAGATCCTGATGCTTCGTTCGCCTGTCTGCTCCATCTTCTCGACCTGCCTCATCCGGCTTGAGTAAGGGGTGCGTCCCTTTTCTTTGAGCAGATTGAAAGTGAAAAGCACATCAGAAACCTCGACAGCCTCACCGTCTGAGAACCTGGCACGCGGGTTGAGGAAAAACTCGATCCATGACCGATCCTCCGGCATGTCGACTTTTTCAGCCAACAGACCATACAGCGTGAACGGTTCGTCCCGTGAACGCTTCATGAGGCTTTCAAAAACGAGATTGTCAAAAACCGGATCCCAAAGCCCGCGAGCGTTTGTTCGGATACTCTTGAGATTGAAGGGATTCACACTATCGAATGTGCCATAGGCGCCATAAATCAACTTGCCGCCCTTGGGTGCATCGGGATTGGCATAAGGCAGGTGCGAAAAGTCGGCAGACAACGCCGGTTTGCCGTGCATAGCGATGCCGTGGGTTGGCTCGGCGACAGCCCCGCAAGCTGCGCTCAAGCCGAAAATAAAGACGAGTATGAAACCGCGCAGGCCGCAATTAAAACGCATGAACAAGGCTCTCCGTAGAACAATGGCGAATCAATGAAGCAACACTATCATGATGTTTCGATTGATCCCCATGATTAAGCTTCCATTTCAGGGGGTAGCGCTGCGTTTGGTTTGACCTCACCAAGGTAATCACCTTGTATGGCGACAGAAAGAATCGGTAGCCACGCTCATGCCGCATTTTGTACCGAAACACTGTCGCGACCGCCCGGCAGGCACCGACAAACCGGAATTTGAAGGCTCGGACAGACGTTTCGTGCCAAAGCGCCCAAAAGAAAGACCTTTCATGAACGCCAAGACCAATCGATTTCTCTCTCTGCTGCCCGGTGCAATGGCATCGTTTGCCTTTGCCGGCATGACCCTATCGGCACCGCAAGCGCATGCGCAGCAAGCAGCTCCAAGTCCGAGCTGGGCGAAAATCTGCTCCAAAATCGGCGAGAACGATATCTGCAATGTCCAGTACACCATTGTCACGGGGACAGGACAGCTCGTCACGGCTGTTAACCTGTTGCAGGCCAGTGGACAGACCAAGCGCAGAATTTTTCAGATTGCAGTGCCATCCGGGCGCTATATTCCACAGGGCGTTACCGTTAAGATCGACAACGGCAAGGCCAACACCTTGCCATACTCCATCTGCCTGCCAGACCGGTGTCTCGCCGAAGTCCAGCTTTCAGCCGGCCTCGTCAAGGCGTTGAAAGGCGGCGGCAATATCGTTGTCACATCGACCAACTTCCGCTCACAAAAGAACCCGGTCAATGTATCGCTCAAGGGCTTCACCGCATCCTATGACGGTCCTCCACTCAAAGAGAATGAAGTGCAGGGCCGCAACAAGAAGCTGCAGGAAGAGTTGAAAAAGAAAGCAGACGAAACCCGTCAAAAGCTGAAGGACGCTCAGGACAAAGCCAAAACCGGCGGATAATCCTTAAGCTCCGTCCTCCAAATCAGCAAAAGGCGTGTTTGCCCAACGCGCCCTTTGCAAACGCGGATTCCCGATCAGTGGGTGAGATTGTCACGAACCAGATAGGCACCGCTTCCATCCCGGTAAAACACCTCATCAATCTGTGGGTGCCGGAGTGGCGTGTCTATGTCGTCGAGCAACAGGTTCTGCTCTGAAACGTAGGCGATATACTCGGTTTCCTCATTCTCAGCAAACAAGTGGTAGAACGGCTGGTCCTTTGATGGACGGACTTCTTCGGGGATCGCGTCGTACCACTCATCCGTGTTGTCGAAGACGGGATCGACATCGAATACGACACCGCGGAACGGATAAATCCTGTGTTTGACAACCTGTCCGATTTGAAATTTGGCGCTGCGTATCATCGATCTGAACCCGGTACTGCCTTGAGATGTGCGTTCCCCAAGGGAAACTGTCGCATTGCCATCATAGAGCATCAATAGAAAATCGCCACAATGGCACTGCTTGACGCTATCGTGTTCAAACGATAGCGCTTGCTGTATCAACGGGCGGGTGGAAATTTGGTTTGCAGGATTTACAGCAAATTCTGGCAATAGCATTGCCATTTTTCGGCCTGATCTTTATCGGGTTCGCCGCCGCCAGGTTTCGACCATTGTCTACGGACGGCCTGGCGTGGATGAATTTTTTCATTATTTACATCGCACTACCGGCATTATTTTTTAATTTACTTTCACAAACCCCAATTGATCAGTTGACCAATTGGGGGTTCATATTCGCTTCCGTATTGGGAACCTATTGCGCCTTTGCAATTGCCTTCTGTGCTGGCGTCTTTTCAAGCGATGGCGATGTTCCGGAGAGCACAATCCAGGGCCTGTCAGCCGCCTATGGCAATATTGGCTACATGGGTCCGGGCATTGTTCTTGCGGCATTTGGCCCCGAGGCAGCCGTTCCCCTGGCTCTAATCTTCTGTTTCGACAACACGCTGCATTTCGCGATAGCGCCCCTGATGATGTCCATCGGTGGAACCGGGCCGCGAGAAGGCTTTGCCAAGGCAACATTGAAAGTCCTGACGCGAATATTCACCCATCCATTCATTATTGCGACAATTGTCGGCGTCGCTGCTGCTTTTGTGGAATTTCGCCCACCCGACGCTATAGGCAAGTTGCTCAACTACCTGATGAATGCCGCCGCGCCCTGCGCATTGTTTGCCATGGGCGTGACGATCGCCATGACCCCCCGTGGGCGGATTCCGAAAGTCATGGGCATTCTGGTACCCATCAAACTCATCATCCATCCGTTGCTGGTCTATCTGCTCGTTTCCTGGGTTGGTGATTTTCCACCTGTCTGGGTCTACACGGCCGTGCTGCTATCTGCGCTTCCCACGGCCACCAATGTCTTTGTCATTGCTCAGCAATACGAGACTTGGATCCAACGCGCGTCGAGCATGGTTCTCGTAACCACCACTCTCGCGGTCATTACAGTGACGGGGCTACTTTACCTCATTCAGGAGCGTATCATTCCACCGGATCTCTTTCCCGCCGGGTAGCACGACGCTCGAACGGCCGCTCCCCAAGTCCTTGCCGCATCATGAACTGACGCAACGGTGCAAGTCCTGATACTGCAGTGAGCCCAAGAGCTCGAGCCGCCTGAACTGGCAGAAAGTCAGTCAGAAGCGACCGGTTCAACAGGTCGACTGCCGTGGTGCGCAGATTGACATCAGCAAGCCGCGCGCGGTGATAAGAACTCAGCAACGGATTCGAACCGGTGTCGCTGCGCCGCTTAAGATGCTGCCCGACAAGATCGGCCAGGGCACGAACATCGCGCCATCCCAGATTGAGCCCTTGTGCGCCAATTGGGGGAAAAACATGAGCTGCTTCGCCCACCAGGACCGTTCTCTTTGCTGCAAAGCTCCTGGCTGTCAGGCCAGAAAGAGGGAAAGCCTGCGGCGAACTGTCGATGCTCACTTTGCCAAAGCTCGAACCCATCTTTTGTTCGACTTCTGCAGAAAGGGAAGCAGCATCCCGATTGAGAATATCGTCAGACTCGTCGGGCCGCACGACCCAGACAAGGCTCGAGCGGTACGGCGCATCCGGTGTCGACGGAAGCGGAACCTGGGTAAAGGGACCGGTTTCGGTGTGGAATTCTGCAGAAACACCCCCGTGGGGCGAAGTGTGGCGAAATGTCAGGACGATTGCTGTTTGCGGATAGGACCAGCGTCGGGTCTCGATTCCCGCATGCGCCCTCATGGTAGAGTCGCGACCATCTGCGGCCACCGCGAGTCTTGCCGACACCGAATCCCGGCCATCGCATTCATCGCTCAGGTGAAGCGTCATGCTGTCGAAGCCATGATCCACGTCCGAGACAACGGTCTCGTAGCGGTCAATTTGAGAATTGGCCTCAATAGCGGCCTCGAGATGCCGGTTGAGTGTCATATTCGGGACATTGTAGCCAAAAGCGTCCAGTCCGATTTCACTGGCCTTGAAGTCAGTCAGCGGAGCGCGGATCAGCCGCTTTGATCCATCAATCAAGCGCATTATCTTGAGCGCCGCCGTTTCGGGCACGATTTCATCCCAAAGATTGAGGTTTACAAGCATTTCAACGGACGGCATCAGCAAGGCCGTTGTGCGCCTGTCATCGGCAAGGCCGGACGGTGCAATGAGTGCGAGCTTGCGGTCCTGACCAGCCAGCACTTCGGCCAGCACCAGCGACGCCATTAAGCCCGTCGGTCCGCCGCCCACCACGGCCACATCATAAGTGTCACTTTCAACCATTAAACGCGCGCAAGTTTGTTGGATCATCTTGTGCCATCAATATAAGTCTGGGAGTGTCGGTATCAAAGGACATAATGTCCCGGTACCGTTAGCAGAGCGCGGCCTAGTGACCAGTGAGACCGTAATTCCCGAGCAAAGTCTGACGGAGGCCCATCCGGGGTTCTCCGATTTGTCGGGCCTCGAAAAGCTCGTGGCCGACGCCATTTCCAAGCCTCGGTGGCTGATCTACGCCGCCACCGCTGTTGCGGTTGCGGTTGCCTGGTTCTGGCTGGCCTATCTGACCGCCGGCGTGTCGGATCTGACTGGTGCTGCAGCGCTTGGACCCGGCATGGGGATCTGGGATAACTGGCTCACTGCCTTGAATGCGGGTGCGGCTTCTTCACCGCTCATTGCCTTCATTGTGAAACTCTGCACACCACAGACTGTTGCCGGCTTTGGGCTGACTGGACTGGTTGCGTCGTTTTTGATGTGGACGTTGATGTCGGTTGCGATGATGTTGCCATCCGCAGCGCCGATGATGCGCACATACGCCGATATTGCCGATGTTGCGGCAGGCAAAGGCCAGCGGGTCGTCCCGCTGTACATTCTTATCGCAGGGTATCTGTCAATCTGGGTATCTTTCGCCTTTCTCGCTTCGCTTGCCCAGCTATCGTTGGTCCAGGTAGGCCTCTCGGCAAACACGGTGCTGCCGCTGCATGGTTTTCTCGCGGGACCGATTCTGCTGCTGGCCGGCATTTATCAGTTCAGCCCGCTTAAGGAAGCCTGTCTTGAGAAATGCAGAAATCCCTTCACCGTGCTTTTTGCCAATTGGTCGGACACCGGTCCGGGTGTTTTCAGGCTTGGTTGGCAACAGGGTCTCTTTTGTCTTGGCTGCTGTTGGGCGCTCATGCTGGTCATGCTCGTCGTCGGCACCATGAATCTCAGTTGGATGGCTTTTTTTACGCTCTTTGCGATCATAGAAAAAAGTGGTGCCGGGAAAGTGACTTCCCGCGTCACTGGCTGCATATTGCTGCTCTGGGGAGGGATTCTTTTAGCCTTCACAATTGCGGAAATTTCAACAGTTTAAAGCGAATACAGGGGTTTTTGATGACCAAACAAAATTGGAGCATGAAAGGGGAACTGGTGCTGGCCTGTAATTGCACCGTTTTTTGTCCCTGCGTTCTTTCCCTGGGGGACCACCCGCCCACTGAAGGATATTGCCAGACATGGGCCGGGTTTCGCGTCGATGATGGCCACTTCGATGATGTGGACCTTTCTGGCCTCAACCTTGGGCTGATGATGGAGATCCCCGGCTACATGAGCAGAGGCAATTGGACAGCGGGATTATTTGTGGACGAACGCGCTTCCATATATGCGACCAAGGCTTTTACAAAGATCTTTACCGGCAAGGCGGGCGGCACAACCGGTTTGCTTTCCATACTCGTTGGCAATTTTCTCGGTGTTCACCAGGAACGCATCACCTACGAAACCGATGGCAATACACGTCACGTCAAGATCCCGAAGATCATTGATGGTGCTGTGACTCCAATTCCCGGCAACACCCCTGACGGACATACTGTCATCAAGAATTCCAAGTACTGGATTGCCGAGGAAATAATCGTCGCGCGCTCGGAAAAGAGCCGCTTCCGAGCATTCGGGCGCAACTGGAATTTTCAGAACAAGTCAGCGGAAATTTGCAAGCTCGACTGGCACAGTTGAGCCTCGTGAATTCGACCATGGCACGCCCCCCCAACAACGTACTGATCGCATTTTCGATTCACCTGTTCACTGCATCCGGTGCATTTTGGGCATTTCTCGCACTGGTTGCGGCAGCGGAATTCAGGTTCACGAACATGTGGTTCTGGCTCGGCATTGCCTTGCTGGTTGACGGCGTCGATGGACCGATGGCCCGCTACTTCAACGTCAAAGCGGTTTTGCCCAATTGGTCCGGAGAAATGCTCGATTCCATCGTCGACTACGTTACCTTCGTGCTGATACCGGCCTTTGCGCTTTATCAAAGCGGTTTTCTCGAGGAATATGCTTCATTCCTTTGCGCCGCGCTGATTGTCTGCACCAGCGCAATATACTACGCCGACACCCGCATGAAGAGCCGGGACAATTGTTTCATCGGATTTCCAGTGTGCTGGAACATGCTCGTCTTTACGCTGTTCGTTATGGAACCAGGCTGGTATGTGGCGTTTGGCGTCGTCATTGTCTCGGCTGCACTGACATTTGCCCCGATCCTTTTTGTCCATCCAGTGCGCGTCAAAACCTGGCGTGAGTTGACCCTGGGCATTTTTGCCATCTGGGGTTTTTGCGGCGGCGTCGCCCTTTATTGCGGTTACTTCGGGCTCGAAGTGCCATCGCTCTTCAAAATCGGCATCGCTGTCTCGGGAATCTATCTGTATTGTGTCGGCTTTGTGATGCAATACCTTGGACGGGTGGCTTGAATTCCGATGTGGCACCGCGACCCTGATCTAACATGATGGAACTTCTGTCGGATCCCGCCGTCTGGGCCAGTTTCGTGACGCTGACGGTCATGGAAATCGTGCTGGGCATCGACAACATTGTATTCATTTCAGTAATTGTGAGCAGGCTGCCACCGGAGCTCGCCGACCGGGCGCGGAAGATTGGGCTTGCACTGGCACTGATCTTTCGTATTGCCTTGTTAGTCGTGCTGGCCTGGATCATCGGCCTGAAAGCTGAACTCTTCTCGTTGTTCGGGCAGTCCTTTTCGTGGCGCGATGTCATTCTCATCGCCGGCGGGGCGTTTCTCATCTACAAGGGAACATCGGAAATCCACGAGGAAATCGAGGGAGAGACCGAAGAGGAACTGGCAGAACGCAGCGCCAGCCGAACCTTTGCCGCCATAATCGCCCAGATCATTGTCATAGATCTTGTGTTCTCAGTGGATTCCATCATCACGGCCATCGGGATGGCGGAGCATGTAGAAGTCATGGTCGCAGCAGTCGTGGTTGCCATGATCATCATGTACATCGCTTCCGGTTTCATTTCCGAGTTCATCCGTCGCCACCCGACGACCAAGATGCTGGCCTTGTCGTTCCTGCTGCTTATCGGCGTTTCACTGGTTGCAGACGGTCTTGGTTTCCATATTCCCCGCGGTTACATCTACGCCGCCATGGCTTTCTCGGTACTGGTCGAGACAATCAACATTCTCGCCGGACGCCAGAAGAAAAGAAAACAACCGTGAGG
>CALIOE010000043.1 GCA_938044775.1 uncultured Rhizobiaceae group bacterium | reverse complement strand
ACCGGTGTTACATCCAGCCCTGCTCTTTATAGTACTTTACCGCGCCATCATGCAGCGGCGCAGAAAGGTTGTTCTTGATCATGTCAGCTTCTTTCAGGTTTCCGAATGCGGGGTGCATTTTTTTGAAACGCTTGAAGTTGGCGAACACGGCCTTGGTCATTTCATAAACGACTTCTGGCGATGTTTTTGTTGAGGCAACGAATGTTGCACCCACACCGAATGTTTCGATGTCAGCATCGGTGCCGGTATACATGCCACCCGGGATGGTCGCCATGGCATAATAGTCGGCGCTGCCAGCCAGCTCTTTTATCGTATCGTTGTTGACGTCGATCAACTTGGACTCGCAAGACGTGGTCGCCTCTTTGATCGTTCCCGCAGGATGCCCGACGGTAAACACGATTGCATCCACCTTGTTATCGCACAGAGCGGCGGCTTGCTCCGAAGACTTGAGTTCGGCGGCAAGAGCAAAGTCGCCCATTTTCCAACCCATCTTTTCCATTACGACTTCGAACGTAGCCCGGGCACCAGAGCCTGGGTTGCCAACATTGACGCGCTTTCCTTTGAGATCTTCGAAGGAAGTAATGCCGGAATCGGCTCTCGCGACAACCGTGAACGGTTCCGGATGGACGGAGAATACCGCACGAAGCTCTTCGAATTTCCCATCAGGAAATTTGTCGGGAGCGGTGCCGTTATAGGCGTGAAACTGCCAGTCAGACTGCGCGACACCCAAATCAAGATCGCCTGCGCGAATGCCATTGATGTTTGCCACAGAGCCGCCTGTAGTGTGCGTGCATTTGATGTTGTGGTCTTTTGTTCCGCGGTTAACCAGCCGGCAAATGGCACCACCAACCTGATAGTACACGCCCGTCTGGCCGCCGGTTCCGATGGTTACAAATTGCTCAGCTGCAGAGGCAATCGTCGAAACCCCTCCCATCGATAGAGCAAGAAGCGCTCCGGTAATCATCTTTCTCATGTTGTATTCTCCTCAGGTGTGAAGTGTTTCGGGCAAAAAGGGAGATCATTGACGCATCTAAAGCGACATGCCGTCAATGCCTTTTGAGTTGTGCCGGGATTTTCAACATTGGCACGGACACAATCTAACCCGCCCCGGAAGCGATCCTGCTGTAAGTCAGTATCGCAAATCCTTATCCGATAATGGACGGCTAACCAGTCCAGGTCAGTTCCGAAGCGCATTTGGGATCGCATCATCAGACGAGCTTAGCGTGTTTTTTGGGGAAATCTACCAAATTTATTCATCTAAATCAGACACTTGATGCTCGAGGCCAGACAATCATGGCAACCCGCACAGGAAACCGTGGCGCATCGGGAATGCATCTTTTAGGAATTGCTGCACCTCACCGAACGGGGCACCATGAAGGGACTGCCTGGAACCAGCAGCGCCTGGCCCCTCTTGCATAACTTGTCAGGATAACCCGTCGCTTCCTGGTTCAAATTGGACAGCCGCAATTTCCTCTGTGGAGTTTATCTCTGCGACCAGCCAGTCGGCAAACCTGCCGGGCAGCTCAGAACGCAGCCTTGGATCAAAAACGAGATGATAGCCATCTTGGGCGGCAAACGATCCTTCGTCCAGCAGGACCAGCGAACCATCTATAATGCTCGGGGCCGCAATGGTTGAACTTGTGAGAGCCACCCCAGCGCCGGACTTCGCGAGATCAACCGCCATCCCGTGTGAATCCACATAATAGGTAGGCAAAAGCGATGGCGTGAACCGTTGGCGATCTGCCCAGGACTGCCACGTATCGGATGTTCCAACGGCCTGTATAAGAGGATGGCGAGCGATCTCTTCTCGAGAATTCCCGGTGGCAAAATTCTCACCAACCAGTTCTGGTGCAGCAACAAGAACGATACGATTGGATCCCAGCAGTGTCGAGTTTGTCCAGCTGTTCTTGACTGAATCAAACCTGATTTCGACATCCGCTCCAGAGCCTGAAAACTCATCAGGCCAGACCTTCGTCATCAATCGAACCGATGCCCCGTCATGGGCGTCACAGAACGCTTTGAGTCGTGGCACGAGGTACCATTGCGCGATACTCACACTGGTGGCCACCGATAGAACCATTTGGTCCGTTCGAGTTTCAAAACTCTCTGCGGCTGTTCGCAGCGTACCAAGTCCCCGCGCAACAGTGGGAACAAGCCGACGTCCTTCGTCTGTTAGAGCGAGCCCGCGGTGTTTTCGGACAAAGAGACGACAGCCAAATCGCAACTCGAGGGAGTGGACCTGCTGACTGATCGCCGATTGGGTGAGACCAAGTTCATGCGCGGCCGCTGTGAAACTCAAATTCCGTGCCGCACTCTCAAAGGCTCTGAACCAGGTCAACGGAGGTAGGGAGCGCGCCATCTTGCCTCAACCTTGGCATTAGTCTTACTAATGCCATTGGACATAAATTGTTAAATTGTCAATTTCCTCCACTTGTCTCACTGTTTGGTTCTGAGATTCTTCAAACAGGGCACACGCCATCCAATGTCTCTTGAAATCCGCAAAATCATTGCATTTGACGAAGAAACGCTGATCGAAGGTTTCAAGAAAACGGCTACGCCGTGGCGCATGTTTTCTGTTGCAGTTGTCCTAAAAAATCCCTGGGCAGGTCGATTTGTTGAAGACCTCAAGCCGGAAATTCAGGATTACGGTCCCAAGCTTGGCGAAATGATGAGCAATCGCATGATCGCGCTCGCCGGGTCCGGCGAAGCGATTGAGGCCTACGGAAAAGCTGCAGTGGTTGGCGTTGACGGTGAAATTGAACATGCGTCCGCTCTGATCCACACTCTCAGATTTGGGAACTTCTATCGCGAAGCGGTCGGTGCAAAGAGCTATCTGGCTTTCTCCAACACGCGCGGTGGGCCAAACGCACCGATCTCCATACCACTCATGGATAAGAACGATGCCGGACGGCGCTCTCACTATCTCACCATCCAGTTTGCGGTTCCGGACGCCCCGAGAGCCGATGAGATCGTGATTGCACTGGGAGCGGCAATGAGCGGGCGACCACACCATCGCATCGGCGATCGTTATCAGGATTTGAAAGACCTGGGCCATGACCTCGACAACCCTGCAGCGGTCTAGCCTCACAGAAGTCATATCAGGTCACCGAGGCGGTAACGGGCCGCCCATGGTGCTGATTCACGGTGTTGGCCTGCGCGCCGAAGCCTGGAGCAGAATGTTGCCAACACTTAAGCAATTCTTTTCGGTCGCAGCGGTGGATTTGCCCGGGCACGGAAAAAGCGAAGCTTTTCAACAAGACCAGCCAGTGCTTTCCGACTACACAGACCGGCTGGCTGATGTCTTGAACACACTGGATGCTCCGGCAATTGTCGTGGGCCATTCCATGGGAGCACTGATAGCAATCGAACTGGCCAAAGAATGTCCTGAGCAGGTTTCTGCGATAGCGCCCCTCAATGCCATTTTTCGCCGGACAGAAGAGGCCGCCAAAGCTGTTCGGCTGCGCGCACTGGACATACAGAAACTGGAGCGTCCGAACCCATCCTCCACCTTGGAGCGGTGGTTTGGCTCAGCGCCGAAAGGCGATCTGAAAATTGCAAATGATGAGTGCCGTAATTGGCTGATGAACGTGGACCAGAAAGGATACAGTCAGGCCTATACAGTCTTTGCAAACGAGAACGGACCATCGGGTGCAACGCTGGCCGGTATCCGGTGCCCGGCGTATTTTATTACCGGCTCCGAAGAACAGAATTCCACACCGGCCATGTCCAGGAACCTTGCTGCAGAGGTCAGTCTCGGACGCGCATCGATTGTTGAAGGTGCAGGGCACATGATGCCGATGACTCATGCGAACGAGGTTTGTGAACTCCTCAGCGCATGCTTTGATGAAATGAGCACCTAGAAATGGAGCGTTTTGATCCCAAGGCCCTGCGCCGCGCTTTTGGCAGTTACATGACCGGAGTAACCGTTGTGACGGCGCGTGCCGCCGACAACACACCCGTTGGGTTTACTGCCAACTCTTTCACGTCTGTCTCTATGGATCCGCCTTTGCTCCTGGTGTGCCCGGGCAATCACCTTTCAAGTATTGAAGTATTCCGTTCCTGCAAACATTTCACTGTCAACATATTGGCGGAAGGCCAGGAAGACATCTCCAATGTCTTCGCCGGTTCTAGGAATGATCGGTTCGAGCAAGTCGACTGGAGACCAGATCAAAATGGCGTTCCGGTGATTTCGCGGGCGACAGCATGTTTCTCGTGTTCTGTTCACGCGCAAATCAATGCAGGCGACCATTTGATTCTGATTGGAAAAATCGAGGAATTCTGCACGTCTGATTCACCCGGGCTTGGCTATGCAAATGGGGGATATTTCAGCCTTGGCAATGAACGTCTTGCAAATGCGGCACCCCACAAGAACACAGAAACTGTCGTCGGCGCGATCGTAGAACATGATGACGTGATCTATGTCGAAAAATCAAACGGCCAAATTGACCTTCCCGCCGTGACCCTGACTGAAGAAACACCGGCAAGCTCCGGGATTAAAGACCATCTGTCGGACTTGGGACTATCAGCAACCATGGGATCCGTTTACTCGGTTTTTGACGACAAAGAAGCCGGCAAGAAGTTCGTGTTCTTTCGCGCGACCCTGCCGTGGCCTCCGCTCAACCTCGGCGACCGATTTCTATCAATCGAAGGAATTGAAATGGCCGATTGGCGCTCACAAGCGGTCGGAAAAATGATGCGCCGTTATGTTCTGGAACGCAGCAACAATGTTTTTGGTCTCTACATTGGCGATGCCGTCACGGGTGAAGTTCACCTCGGCGATGGGTCGGGGAGGTAATCGATATGGACTTTTCACTCTTTGCCCACATGGAGCGCCTCGCGCCCGATCAGGATCATCAAACTCTGTATGAAGATTTTCTTTCGCTCTGCACAATGGCTGATGACGGTGGGATGCGCGCGATCTGGACCGGCGAACACCACGGAATGGAATTTACCATTGCTCCGAATCCTTTCATCACAATCACCGACATTGCCCGCTGCACCAAACAGGTGAAGCTGGGAACCGGAACCGTCATCGCGCCTTTCTGGCACCCCATCAAACTTGCAGGTGAAGCAGCGATGACAGATCTTGTGACAGGTGGGCGCTTGGAAATGGGGATTGCCCGCGGCGCGTATTCCTATGAATATGAGCGCATAATGCCAGGACTGGACGCGTGGGAGGCCGGCATGCGGATGCGAGAAATTGTACCGCTGTTGCGTCCCCTCTGGGCAGGCGATTGTGCACATTCAGGGGAATACTTCTCTTTTCCGGCCACAAGCAGCGCGCCTAAGCCGGTCCAGCAAAATGGCCCTCCAATCTGGATCGCCGCTCGTGATCCGAACAGTCACGAGTTTGCAGTGCAAAATGGTTGCAACGTCCAGGTCACTCCCCTGTGGCAGGGCATTGATGAAATAGAGGCGCTCATGGAGCGGTTTCAGTCGGCCAGCGATGGCTTCAACGGACCGCGACCCAAGATCATGTTGCTGCATCACACTTATGTTTCGGCAGATCACGAAGATACCGAAATTGCGGCCCGTGAACTCAGCAGATTCTACAATTACTTTGGCGCATGGTTTCAAAACAAGCGTCCGGTTTCTCAGGGGCATATCGAAGAGCTCTCCGAAACTGAGCTTGCAGGCAATGCAATGATGTCACCCGGGAACATGCAACGCGACCTTACCATTGGCACCGCGCAGGAAGTGATTGACCAGCTCAAGCGATACGAGGATTTAGGCTACGATGAGTATTCGTTCTGGATAGACAGCGGCATGCCAATTGAGCGCAAGCGCGCTTCGCTGGATCGCTTCATCAATGACGTGATGCCGGCGTTTACTTAGGATACAAACATGACCGACCTTCCACACTATCAAATGTTCATCGATGGCACCTGGTGTGCCGGCGCTTCTGGTCAGGTGATGCACAGCAGCAACCCGGCAACGGGGCAAAACTGGGCTACCTTCGATTGTGCTTCTTCCGCGGATGTCGATCGCGCAGTGGGTGCAGCCAAACGCGCCTTGAGTGATCCGGCATGGCGGGACATCAGCCAGACGGCAAGAGGAAAGCTGCTCTACAAACTCGCGGACCTGATAGAAGAAAACGCGGAGCAATTGGGCATGGCTGAGACAAACGACAGCGGCAAGCTGCTTGCCGAAACCGCGACACAAACCAGGTATGTTGGCGATTACTATCGGTATTTCGCGGGACTGGCCGACAAAATCGAAGGCTCAGTCCTTCCGATAGACAAGCCCGACATGCATGTTTTCACCAAGCGGGTGCCCATCGGAATTGTGGCAGCTGTCGTTCCCTGGAACGCTCAAATGTTTCTGACTGCAACCAAACTCGGGCCGGCGCTTGCCGCCGGGTGTTCTGTAATTCTCAAGGCCTCAGAACTGGCACCGGCGCCCATGTTTGAGTTTGCGAAACTGATCAAGCAGGCTGGATTTCCCGGCGGGGTGGTATCCGTGATCACGGGTGATGCCGAGAACTGCGCCATACCGTTAACCCGGCACGCAGACGTTGATCGTATCGCTTTCACGGGAGGCCCGGATACGGCACGCCATGTGATAAGGAACTCCGCAGAGAACTTTGCCGCCGTGTCGCTGGAACTTGGGGGGAAGTCGCCGATTATCGTGTTCGAAGACGCAGACATTGAATCTGCTGCCAACGGTTTGATAGCCGGAAATTTCGGGGCTTCAGGACAGTCCTGTGTTGCCGGCACGCGCGGGCTGGTGCATCGCTCTGTTCTGGAAACTCTCGTCAAAACCATTTCAGAAAAGTCGAGTTCCATTGTTGTGGGTGATCCACTGAACCCGAATACACATATGGGACCGCTTTGCACGCCGGATCAGATTGAGACCATCGAGCGCACGCTGGAAAAGGCTCTTGCGCAAGGAGCGGAGATTCACTTCGGCGGCAATCGTGTCGACGATTTAGCGGGGAACTATTTCGCGCCAACACTGTTGGAGTGCAAATCACCCGACACTGAGACATTGAAGGTTGAGATGTTCGGGCCGGTCATGTCTCTTCTGCCATTTGACACTGAGGAAGAAGCCATCGAATTGGCAAACGAGAGCAACTTCGGACTGGGATCAGGGGTGTTCACACAAAACCTGGCCCGCGCCCACCGGGTGTCCGACCGTTTGAGAGCTGGAATTTGCTGGATCAATACATATCGCGCCGTTTCACCAATTGCGCCGTTTGGAGGATTCAATGAATCGGGTTACGGACGCGAAGCAGGAATGGACTCGATCATGGACTACACACGGACCAGAACCACATGGATCAACACCTCATCTGAGCCCATGGCTAATCCATTTGTGATGAGATGAGTTTAGTTCCACTCAAACCAACAGGTGGGGAGACGAATGGTGAGCAACTCGTTTGACGAAGATCTTTTTCGCAAGGGGCTGGAAAAACGTAAGGCGACCCTCGGTGCGGAGTATGTAGAGAAGAACCTCGCGGCGGCTGACGAGTTCTCGCGCCCCTTTCAGGAAGCCATGACCGCCTGGTGTTGGGGTTTCGGCTGGGGCGACGAGGTGATCGATTCGAAAACCCGGTCGATGATGAACCTCTCCATGATCGGTGCACTCGGGAAAATGAATGAGTGGGAGATTCACTGTCGAGGGGCGCTGAATAATGGCGTGTCAAAAGACGAGATTCGCGCCATTATTCACGTCATCGGAATTTATTGTGGAGTGCCTCAATCACTGGAATGTTTCCGCGTGGCGAGGAAAGTACTGGAAGAAGAAGGGCTGCTCTAGCATTCGATGCCGTCCAGGCTCACGCAGGGCACGCGCAATCTGCCGGCCACAGCATAACGCCGAGCTCACATGGTCAAGCTGCAAGTTCATTTCCATTGCTATGTTTCGTCTTCACCTAAGACGCGTTTTACGAGCATTCTCAGGTCCGAGGGAGAAACCGGCTTTTCCAGAAACGGGCTCTGCGATTCCTGAAGAAATTTCTGGGACGCTTCACCCAAAGTATCTCCGGTAATGAAGCCTATCCGGGAAACGAGATGAGGATAGTTGCTCTTGAGCGTATCAAACACAGCCCGGCCATCTGTTCCAGGCATATTCAGATCGCTCAAAACAAAATCATACGAGCCTTCCTGCAAGAGCAAGATTGCGTCAGATCCTGAATTCGCTGTCTGCACTTCAATTCCGTCCTTGGAGAGCACTTCAGCGATGAAATCCGCAACGTCTACTTCATCATCGATGACAAGCGCTACCCGCGGCGTGGCCGCCGGAGAACCATGATCATTGTTGAAGTCGGGGTCTGGATCCGATCCCATAACCGGCAACCTGATGCAAAATCTGCTGCCGCGGATTTTATCTGAATCGAGCCAGATTTCACCTTCGTGAGAGTTTATGATGCGATGGCAAAGCGCCAGTCCAATTCCTGTCCCTTCACCAACTTCTTTGGTGGTAAAAAACGGTTCGAAAACACGCCCGCTGATGTCAGCAGGGATACCCGGGCCATTGTCCGAGACAATTATTTCAACTTCAGTGCCGCTTTCAGCGACACTTGCTGAAACCGAAATCTCATCTCCCACGCCAGAATCTCTGATCGCATGGCCGGCATTAATGATGAGGTTAATCATGACCTGGGTTATCTGGTCGGGGTCAGCATGGATATCCGGAATGTCGTCGGGAAGGTTGATGATAATTCGGGCAGGCAGGTTTCTTTGACTGTAATTAGCGACGTCGGCAGCAGCTGCGACTGCAGAACCTATGTCCATCCTTTCTTTTTTGGTCGGGTGCTGCCGCGCCATGGCCAGGAACGTCTTGACAATCTTTGCGCTGCGTTCCGCGGCCTTGCTGATTTTTTCGATCCTGCGCAAAGTCTCAGCCTCATGATCCTCCTCTCGCAACATCAAAGAATGACCAACAACAACCGATAGGGGATTGTTGAGCTCGTGGGCAACTCCGGCAAGCAGACCGCCCATCGCCGACATTTTTTCGTTCTGAATGAGCAAGTCCTGCTGTTTGCTGAATTCTTCTTGAAGCGCGAGTTCATCCGTCAGATCGCGCGTGTTGGATACAATCACCTCCTCGCCCTGAAACTTGATCAATCGGGCAGACACCGCCCCCCAGAATGGCTTTCCATCGGCGTTCAAAAACTCTGCTTTATACTCATTCACCCAGCCCTTTGCGCGAAGCTGTTTCAGGTATCTCAGACGTTCATCCGGATCCACGTAATATGAACGTGCGTGCTCTGCCGAGCCAAACAGCGCAAGGGTCTCCGGGCTTCGGAACAACAACTCTCCGGTTTCAGCATTCGTCATTTGTACAGGAACCGGACACGCTTCAAGGACCTGGCGGATTAACGCTTCGGCCTTTACCTGTTCGGTCAGATCGACAATGCTCGATACGACGACTTCTTCGCCCTTGTATTCTGCAAATCTGCTCGAAACGGAAACCGGCGTTGAATGTCCCTTTGGACTTACGTCAATTTTGTAGTCATCAATGTACCCGTCAGACAAGAGGCGAGACATCAAGTCAGCCCGGTCTTCCGGTGATCGATAGTGTTCCATGGCCGAGATTGTCTCGCCGAAAAACTCGAACGCGGCGGGTGATCGATAGAGAATTTCGCCATCTCCCGCTTTCGCCATAACAACAATGGCAGAACTTGCATCGAGCACTGTTCTGACAAGCAGATCGCCTTCGCGGCGCTGCGCCTCAATCTGCTTTCGCTCAGTGATGTCGGTTCGCGTTACGACGAATCCACCCAGCCTGGTGGGATGAATGGAGACCTGGTAAGACTTGCCGTCGCTGTGATTAACCTCGTCATTTTTGGCATAGCCCATCGCATTTTCAATGCGTTCTTTGACCCATTGATCCTCGCGGCCAATCGCGTCGGAATAGCCGCCCCGCCGAGCCATCTCGCGCAGCATGGTTTTATACTCGAGTCCCGGCTGCAAAAGATCGGAGACCAGCTTGTTCATTTCTCCGTAGCGCTCGTTGTACATGACCAATCGGTGGTCTTCGTCGTAGAGCGCAAACCCCTCTGAAAGTGACTCGATGGCACCACGCAGGACATCGCGGCCCTTTCGACCTTCATCTTCAATCAGTTTTCTGTCGGTGAAGTCCTGAATGGAACTGATTACAATTTCTGTTCCGTTGTATTTGGTGAGAACAGCACATCCCCTTACGAAGATTTCATCGCCAGCCTCATTCTTTGTCTGCACGTCATGATTGTCGATTACACCTTTATCGACGAGCTCGGCGTACATTTTTCGACTGATCGCCGGCCCTCCCATGAAATCCGATATTTTTTGGTCCTCATGCGTCATCGGACCATTGCCATAGACTTTGTTGGCTGCCTGGTTAGAAAAAACGACACGACCTGTACCCGTCTCATTGGCCCAGATCGGCAAGATATGGTTCTCGCTGATGAAGCTCGCGAGTGACTCGCTGGCCTTTTGTTCGTCAATCCTCACGCTCAGGAACTGCGTTCTGTTATCCACGTCGATCTGCGAGGTGAGTAAACGCCACCCACCATCAGCAAGCCTGGCTTCAAGTGCCGCGGCATCAGTGTTGGCCCAACGCTCTATCAGCAACTCGACCGATTCTGGATCGGGGTTGAGTGAACCACGGTTTATCGACTCAAACTGAAGGAGATATTCCGACAGAACGCGCATCTTAGTTGAGGAACCGGAAGAGACACTGGACAATTTCGCGAATTCACCGATCGCCCTTTCCACCATGAAGTTTTCGTCAAAACAAACTGAAGAGATGGTTGGAACAGTCCGCTCTGCAATTTCGTTATCCATTGGCACCAAGCCTCCACTCCCGGCAGTCAACCGGCGTCGGCCGCCGGGCAACCTGCAAAACTGTAGATCATGGCGCAATGGTGCCCACCGATGAATACCAGAGGGCTCATCCCTGATGACAGTTCCTGCAACAAATGAAACATGAATAAGCAGAATTTGACAATCATCTGAAACCTTGCGGCCTCAGCATTCTCCCATTGATCATCGCTTTCGCCGCTAGGCGCAGAAGGAGAAAGAAAATGAGATCTGCAGCAGCCCAATTGACACGCGGCACACTGTTTCTGATGGCTACAGTTTTTGCGATCACAATTGGTGGTGATAATGACAAATTCATTATGTCGATGGCTCCGGACGCCCATTGCTTCGCAAAACTGTCATGCACTGTCGAAGGCGACAGCCAGGAGTATGAATCAAAAGTCGCTGAAGCCGGGCTCAAGAATACATCACTGTGAGAAATCCAGCGAATAATCCTGGATGAACGCGCAAAGAGAATTCGACTCACGCGCATTGTAGAGCCATGGAGGGCGGCATCGGCAAACCGACGTTGCAATCCATCAGCGTACATTGATCCGGGCTGGTGACACCGCAAGGTCCATCACAGGAAAGGTCATGAATGATTCCGGATTGGTGTTCGCTTCGCTGCATCAAGAAGTCGGACCGGGCACCCTCAAGATGGCGTCACCCACGAACTAGTGAAGGCGTTCAGTTCGACGCAGGTCCTTGGTCAGTAGAACCGTTCGTGGATCATTTGTGTTTGGTCTGGTCGAATATCCAAGTCGCCCGGCAAGAGTTCGCATTGCTGTGTTGTCCGGCAACGCAACACCGTAAAGGACGGTGACGCCGAGTTGGGCTGCTTTGGTCTCGAGCAATCTCATCATGGTCATAGCAAGACCTCGCCTGTGCCACTGTTCTGCAACAGAGATTGCAAACTCGGCCCGCTCCGGTTCATTGGTCTGGCGCACCAGTCTGCTCTCGGCAATCATCCCCCGATGCGGCTCGGGTTCGGCTACAAATGCTGCGTGGTTTGCACCGTCTACATCGGATAGCGCATGCAGGACTGCCTCCGGCACTTCGGAGACGGCTCCCATGAATCGATAAAACCGTGATGTCGCAGACAATTCACTAAAAAAAGTTTTTTGCAGAGCCCGGTCCGCTGGAACCATCGGGCGTATGGCGATCGACCTCAGAGCCTCGGGACTGGTCCCAGACGTCAGTGGCCGATCGGTTTGTGAAGCAGCGATCAACATGGTCACATCAATCGCCGTGCTGGCGTCTGTGCCAGCCGCAGACCGCCATTGATGGTATTTCAGTCCGGCAAATCGCGAGATCTTTCAGCGTCTGATTGTCGAGGGCATTCAACGCAAGAACCGTACGTCTGCGCTGGATCCTGACACGCCTTCTGCTCAGCATACCTGTAACCCGGTTCGTCAGAACTGTAAGAGGCCGGATGTGCTTCTGTTCGCATTGGTTTTCCATCTTCTCAACTCCGTTTCATTGTGTTGCGGAGTGGAATTTAGTCGTCACCTGTTTCAACCCGATGTCCTTGCGACCGACGCAGTGTTTCAATTGTTGGTGTTTTGAAACTCATTGAAACAGTTGAAACACGGATCACGATCAGCTGTTTTGAACTTGCAATCGGTAAGGGCAGGTGCGCCCCCGGAGCCAACGACCTGACAAAATGGTCTGCTTTTGTCAGGCGGCCAACGCATCCAGGCTGGAGACCAGATGGCCCGCCAGGTACCCGGCATCATCGCCGACACCGTCGATCAGCGTGGACTTGCGCTTACGCATGAAAGGCAGACCGATCACATATAGTCCTGGCGCATCAACAATTCCGCCATCGTGTCGAAGACTGCCTTTGCGATCGAGCACTGGAACATCAAGCCATGAATAGTCTGGTTTGTAACCGGTGGCCCAAATGATGGTCTTTATCGAGCCGTCGTCAAGCTTCAGGTCGAGTCGCGGCTTTGGCGTAATGCGTGTCGGTTCATAGCGATACGCCGGTAGCTCCGCTTTAGATGTGCTGTGGGTAGACACCCATGTGTCAATGCTATCAAGAAGTCGATTCAATTTCAGGTCCGCCAGGCCGCACATATTTGCCAACGAACCTGAAAACTGAAGTTGTTGATCGTTCAGCCCCGCGACGCGCCCCACCAATTCAACACCGATGTCGGTAAGCGCGTTCAGGTCTAACATCGAATGATCATCACCACCCGCAAGCTGCAGAGAAGAAAGCTTACGAGCACGCGTCAAGTCTTCAACATCGAGGTAGTGCGCATCCAACAGGCCCATCGTGTCCATCCACCTTTTGATGTCTGTCCCACGGTAGTTTCTGGGAACACGTATGTGTTCTCCCACTGACAGCATCACATGACGGCCGCTGTTTCGAATTTCGCGCGCCAGCTGGACCCCCGTGGCAGAGGCTCCCACAACCAACACACCACCCGATGAAATACAGTTGGGAGACTTGTATTCAAGGGGGGTGATCTGTCTGATGCCCGTCGGTATTTGTCCGGCAATTTTCGGAACGTTTGCGATGTTGCAGGCACCGGTCGCAATGACCAGTGTTCTGCAAGTCCATACGCCTCTATTGGTTGTCACAATGTAGCGGCCAAATCGACGAGACACCAACGTGACAGTGGTATTCGTCAAGATCGGCGCGTCTGCGATCGATGCAAATTCTTCCAGGAAGGACGCAACCTCAGTCATATTCATAAAGCCGTCCGGGTCCGGGCCGCTGTAACTATGACCGGGCAGACGGCTCTGCCAATTTGGCGTCAGCAGTCGTAGCGAATCCCAACGCTCCGTCTTCCAGGAGTTTGCGATTTCGCCGCGCTCGAACAAGACGTGTTCAATTGAGCGATCGCTGAGATGCTTGCTCATGGCGAGGCCGGCCTGACCGGCACCGATAATGATTGTCGTAGTATATTTCACAACATGTACTCCGTCAGGCCGGACGCTCGGTGAGGGTCAATTGACTTCAACAAATACGTTTGTCGGATTCGTAATGATATCGAAGGCTGCAGAGCGCTTTTGTGATTGCGCAACAAGGGCCTTGATGTCTTCTTCCGATGCGTCGGCATCAATGCTGAATGTGACCCGGATTGCGTCGAACCCGTTGCGAACGTCAGAATCGATTCCAAGAATCCCCTGGAGATCCATGTCTCCTTCAACCATTGCGGTCACAGCATTCAGCTGAATTCCGCGATTCTGGGCAACGGATGCAATCCCCGCCGTCAGGCAGCTGGCCAGTCCACTGAGCAACAATTCCACGGGCGTTGAGCCCATGTCCTTCGCCGCAAAAACCTCGGGATGGTCAGCATCCACCGTAAACTCCTTGCCGCGATCCTGTTCCTCGCCCAATCCGAAAAACCTGCCAATAGTGGTTTGACTATGAGTTCCGCCAACCCAGTTGCAGGTTGCACGCCATTTGAACTGAGCCGCCTCGGGAGCAGCTTCAAGTGCATCTCTGGCTCCCAGAAGAGCTTCAACGTTTACGCCGTTGTCTACTTCGGCTGATTTCGTTTCTTCAATCATGGAGTTCATTTTCCTCATCCTTCATGTTGCTCGCACGACAATGTGCAGCTCGAAACTGGAGGGCGCGTGTTTCAATAAGAAGTCGGCTGGCGAGCGACAGTGTTTCAATTGTATCGATGAATGCACCCGACCAGCTTGCCGCCAAGATGCAGAAAGCGTGGCTCGGCTTGTCCCTTGAGGACCCTCTGTCTGTATCCGGCAAGTTACAATTGAAACAAAGATTCCGCAGCATCGAGGTCCGATTGAAACATACAGCTGCCAGTCTTCAGCAACTCATCTGCTGAAGGAAAGACCAATGATCACCGCAACCCAGAACACACCTGAGCCAGATTATGGAAAGTGGAACCAGAGACTAAACAGATCGTGGTCGTCCGCAGACTATGCACGAGTTGGAGTAACACTGCAGATTACCGGCGAGAATCTCGCAGAGGCCGCCGATTTCGTTCCAGGGTCCAGGATACTGGACGTCGCTGCAGGCAACGGCAACGCCTCTCTTGCCGTTGCCCGGCGCTTCTGCCGCGTCACATCAACCGACTATGTGCCAGCTCTGCTGGAAAAGGGGAGACGTAGAGCAGAAGCCGAAGATCTGGATATTGAGTTCCAGGTTGCTGACGCTCAAAAACTGGATTACGCCGACGCCAGTTTTGATGGTGTAATATCAACCTTTGGTGTCATGTTTGCACCAGATCAGGAGGCTGCTGCATCAGAGTTGATCAGGGTTTGCAGACCCGGTGGCAAGATCGCACTGTCCAGTTGGACACCGCCAGGATTTGTGGGCCGATTGTGTAAGACAATAGGCAGTCATATGTCAGCGTCACCCGGCTTCAGAGCCCCGGCCAACTGGGGTAGGCCCGACTGGATTGAAGAGCATTTTGGAGTTGCGGCTAAATCCATTTCAATTGTCAAATCGAGCTACAACTTCCGATACATCTCACCTCAGCACTATCTGGATTTCTTCAGGACCTATTACGGCCTTTGCCGCAAGGCATTCGAAAAGGTCGGACCTGATGGCGAGAAACTACTGGCTGACGATATCCTGAGCCTGGTCGACGAGTTTAACATTGCCGTTGATGGAACAGTTTGCATGCCTTCCGAGTATAGTCAGGTGGTTATCGTCAAAGCCTAGCCCGATATCTGGCGCGGGAGCTGATCGGTTGCGAGGCTCGGATTGCTGTTCAAGATATTCGATTTGACCAGGTTATCCTATCCAAAACCACAATCGCCAAAATGCCGGAATGCACAGGCCCCGGCATTTTTTGGCTTCGGTTTTTGGTCCCCCAAATGGTATTGAACAGGCGTTTTTCAGGCGCCTGGCCGCATTCTGTGGTTTCACTCTGCCCAAGACCTGAACGTTTTAACTCTTCAACAGCATAGTCGATCCTGCAGCGCACCACTTTCCAGATCCGACCTCCGCGCCACAATCAATTAGATGGGCGAGTAGATGAGTTCTGGTTCCTCCAGCCCTTTGAGCGGGTATCTTCCGCATTCAACAAATTTGAGGTCAGGCAGTCCTTCCCGAAATCCTGATGAAACCAGGAGAACTCTGTCGACTTCGCGGCACAGGCCCGCGATCCGACTTGCCAGATTCACATCGCGACCAATGACGGTGTAATCGAGGCGCGCGCCTGAGCCGACATTGCCGTATGCAACTTCGCCAAAGTGCAGTGCAATTCCGACTTCAAAACGCGTGGCTGCAGAATTGTCTCCACTTGCGACTGCGAGCAACCCCGCTTGTGCTGCAATCAGGGCCCGGCCGCGTGCTCCCGAGCCGTCATCTTCAGCTCTGAAGATCGCCAGAATGCCGTCGCCGATAAATTTCAGAACCTCACCGCCATTTTCCTCAATTGCCGGTACGATACAATCGTAATAATCGTTCAGAAGAGCGGTGGCGGCTTCCGCCGACATGTCAGCGGTCAGTGCAGTAAAGTCCCGCATATCGGCGAACAAAATAGCCGACCTGATACGAGTCACGCTGCCTCGGTGGACATCCCCCGCCAGAATGCGTCGATGCGGCTCCTCGCCGACGTAAATACGTGTCACCTCCCTGAGCATACGATGAACAACCAAAATCTCCTGGCAAGCCGCAATGGCGGGAAAGGATGAATAGAGGAAAGCAATATCCCTTGCGCTGAATCCAGAAGGCTTTTTGGTTGCAAACGTAAAGACGTTCTGCATCCCGTTGACCAGAAACACCGGCACACAGACGTAGTCGTTGAATCCAGCTTCTTTCAATTCGGGTATCACACCAAAGGTTTCATTGGTGACCTGCTGAGGATTGAAGCGCACCCAGCATTTATGCTTATGGGCCAGGGCCGACGGAGATGTATCATAAAGACTTCTGGGACCCGGTGCATACGGATAGGCAAAGTCCGAAGTGCCATTGTCGCTTTCCCACATACGGACACTGGCAGCGCTTTCGGCATGCAGGATGGTGACAATTGTGACGGAACGGTCCAACGGAACCCCTGCAGCAACAAATCGCTCCGACATCCGGCGCAGTGTATCAGTCGGGTTGGGGTTCAGACGTCCCGGACCCAGCATAAAATCGCGAATGTCAATCACCTGGCGCAGTTGCTCAGGCGAAAGCAGGTCATGGTGATCGCTCATGTCCTTCATCAAGAACTGCGTCAGGTCCATTCAATCCTCCAACATCTGCCGCATCACGATGGTGCTCTCTCCGCAATTCATCAGTCTACAATTGACAAGATCAATTTCATAGGTATGTTAATTAGCAATATTGTTAAATACGTGAAGACCTTGATGAACCAGCTCCCGGATACATTCGCAGCCCTTGGCGATTCAACACGGTTCGCTATTGTCGAACGACTGCTGAACGAAGGCGAGTTGAGTGCAGGTCAGCTTCAAGAGGGCATGACAATTTCGCCGCCCGCAATCTCGCGCCATCTCAAAGTACTTCGCTCGGTAGGGCTGCTTCATCAACGTATCGACAAGCAAAGGCGGATCTATTCTGTACGCCCGGAAGCTGTGCAGGTCATCGGAGCATGGACCATGAGCCATCGCGAGTTCTGGCAATCGAGCCTCGATCGGCTTGAACTCGCCCTCTCTCAGGAAAGTCAACGAAAATGAGTACATTGAAACTGGAACGCGAATTCAGTGCTGCCCCAGAAACGGTGTTCGCTTACATCACCCAGGCCGAAAACGTCGAGCAATGGTGGGGACCTGAAGGCATGGGCATCACCGATCAAAAGCTTGATTTGAGCGAACCGGGTCCCTGGACATCGACAATGGTCAATGCAGAGGGCGGGTTGCACAAGATGAGCGGCGTTGTCACTGAAGTTGATCCTCCGAATTCGGTTGAGTTCACCTGGGGTTGGCACGATGAGAACGACCAACGAGGTCCCGAAAGCCTGGTCCGGCTTGAGGTAAAGCCAAACAGTACCGGTGGCACAAAATTCCTGCTCACACATTCCGGTCTCGCGGACGATGAGAGCGCCAGGAACCACGGCAAAGGATGGGGCTCGGCGCTCAATAAGCTGGACCGTATGGCAAACTAAGACCACCCCTGGCAATCTTTGAAAGGAAAGACCATGGCCAAGTATTTATTCGGATTTCACAGCGGACCGAACCCACCCGCTCCGGGACCAGATGTCATGGAGAAATGGATGGCCTGGTTCAAGGACATGGGTGACGCAGTTGTAGAAATGGGTGCACCACTGGGGAACTCAAAAACCGTCGCACCTTCCGGCGTCAGCAACGATGGCGGCGCCAACCCACTTTCCGGCTACACAATTATCGAGGCCAGCAGCCCAGAGGCTGCCTGCGAAATGGCGAAAGGCTGCCCGGGGCTGGAATCCGGAGGGAGCGTTGAAGTTGCCGAATGTATGAGCATGTAGGAGCCAAACAACAACCCGCAAAGGCTGGGTCTGAGTTGCGAGGAAAAGTCCGATGACCACAGAGCTATGGTATCTGCTGTTGTCTTCAATTCTACTGGCCGCGTTGTGGATTCCTTACATTGTTGGCGTCGTCAAATTTGAGGGACAGCTCACACCCGAAGATTACATAAATGTTCCGGAGAATGAGAACTCACCTGTATGGGTAAAGCGTGCAAACCGGGCCCACATCAACATGGTGGAACAGTTTGGCGCGTTTGCGGGACTGGTATTGGTCGCCCATGCTGCCCAGGTTTCGACAACCGCAACAGCAACGGCCGCCGCTGTGTTTTTCTGGGCAAGAATTGTTCACGCGATAATCATGCTCAGCGGCTTTTCAAAATTCAGCGCGCGGACCCTTTCGTTCGTCATGGCCTTCCTGTCGTTGTTGGTCATTGCCTTTGAAATAGTAAGAATGTCGATTTGACATGTCACGAGAGGCCACAATCGCGTGTTGCCGGTTGGGCCAACTGAGTCAAAAGGAGTACCCGATATGAAAAACCCGGAAATCGCAAACCGTGAAGATTGGCTGACAGCTCGTAAAGCACTTTTGGCCGAAGAAAAGGAGCTTTTACGCAAACGCGATGCGCTGAGTGCCAAACGCCGCGCCCTGCCCTGGGTGAAGGTTGAGAAGGACTATCGCTTCCAGGGACCACTGGGAGAAATGAGCCTGGCCGATTTGTTCGGTGATAAAAGCCAACTCATTGTGCAGCATTTCATGTTGGGTGAGAATTGGGACGAAGGATGCGTGTCATGTTCCTTCTGGGCCGACGGATTCAACGGCACTACCGACCACATGGCGGTTCGGGACGCCGCTTTCGTCGCTGTTTCCAATGCGCCGCTTGCGAAGATCGACGCCTACAGGAAGCGAATGGGCTGGAATTTCGATTGGGTATCCTGTCACAACTCAACCTTCAACTACGACTACCATGCCTCTTTTACCCGCGACGAAATGGAAAGGGGCAAGATGCAGTACAATTATCGAGAAACCAGTTTTCCAGCTGACGAAGCGCCGGCCATAAGCGTTTTTGCCAGGGACGATGCGGGAAATGTCTACCACACCTATTCCTGCTATTCGCGCGGCCTCGATAATATGAATGTGACTTATCAATATCTGGATCTTCTTCCCAAAGGTCGTGACGAAGATGGACTGCCGCACAAGATGGCGTGGGTGAAACGCCACGACCAATACACATAACCCTAAGGGACCGAAAAATGAGTCTGCTGGTTGAATATTCTATTGAAGACGGAAAGGCATCTGAGCAAATCGATGCGCTGAAAGCCTTCGTCGCCGCATTAAGGCAACTCGGCGACGCGGGCTTTAACTACACCGCATACAAAACCGATGACCCTGCAAAATTTGTCGCTGTCTTTGATTTCGACAACGACGCGGCGAAGCAGAGGTTTTTGAACAGTCAGGCATTTGCCAGCTATCGTGAGGGATCCAGGGGGCGTTTCACAAGTCCGCCTTCCACAACCGACATCACTCTGGTGGCCAGCACCAGGAGTTAACCGCTGCGAACGGTATGGACATCTGAGACCGTCTCAGAAACCCTTCATGACGCGGTAATTGGCCGCCCGGAAACATGCCGGACGACCAAAGCTGTTTATATGATGAAGTCGTCAGCGGAAGCCTGAGCGACGTCGAAATTGTTGAGCTGGACCGTGAAGTTCTGATCAAACTCAAAAATGGTTTTGGAGCCGCTCTGTGAGGCATGCGCCATCAAAGCCTCGAAGGTTCCCAGATTGAACCAAGTCCAGTCGATCGTCTCTCCAGCTTCGAAATCCGCAATTACATCGCGATCTCCGGCTTGAAAATCAGCGAGAACGAACGTGTCAATGCCCGAACCACCGAACAGTTTGTCACTGCCGGATCCACCGGATATGACATCGTTACCCGAACCGGCAGTCAAATAGTCGTTGCCGAGTTCGCCGAAAAGTTCGTCAGCGCCAGCTCCACCATAGATCCTGTCATTGTGATCGCCGCCGTAAATGGAATCATCGCCGCCGCCGCCGATCAGACGGTCACCACCGCTGCCACCTTCCAGTACATCGTCGCCTGAGTGGCCGTTGATGGTATCATTGCCAAACCCGCCAAACATGCGGTCGTTTCCGCTGTTGCCATTGAGAGTGTCATTCCCATTTTCTCCAAAGAGCAGGTCGTCGCCGGAATTGCCTGACAGTGTGTCGAGCCCTGAGCCTCCGTACATGGCGTCAGCACCGCTCCCGCCAAGCATTGTATCGCTGCCGCTGTCGCCCATCAGAGTGTCGTTTCCTGAACCGCCGCTCAAATAGTCTGCATCACCTCCGCCTGACAGAGAGTCATTTCCGGAATTTCCTTCGAGACGGTCGTTTCCGTAGGATCCATAGATGGTATCATCGCCCGAATTTCCATGCAGCGAGTCATCACCACGGCCACCAGAGATCATGTCATCGCCACCAATTCCGTAAATTGTGTCGGCGCCATCGCCACCATAGATCACATCGTCGTCTGACACGTTATTGCCGGTACCTGTCGATATCGGAAGCTGCGCCACAATGTTCGGCTGACCAAGATTCACGCTAATGACAGTATCATCGTAGTCATTGTCACCACCGCCATGCAGGTCTTCAAAACCAATCAGCAAATCACCACTGACGGCATTTGCTCGGCCAACCACATGAAGGTAATTGTCAGGATTGAGTGCAAAATCGTTGGCCTTATGAGCCGTCGAATGAAAGATATCGTAGCCGAACTGACTCTTGACTTCATACTGCGTTCCTGCAGCGGCATCGGAATGCCAGAGCGTTACCGGTCCACCATCCAAAGTGCCGACATCGCCGGATACCGTCCGCAGCTCGAAAGTTCCGGATTGAGAATCCAGTGCCAACCGGTTTTCATAACCTTTTCCGTATCCGTTGGAGACAACGAAGAAGCCAAGTTGTGCACCCGCTGCAACGTTGAACGACACCTGGCTTTCGTTAGGCAGAAGCTCTCCGCCGCTGCCTGATTTCGAAGCGTTGGGAAACAAAATCCGGACATTGCCAAATGTCTTGTCTTCGTTGACTTCATAAACGCCGAGCGCATTGCGGTAGCCCGCGCCCTCGTCAACAAAAGTTACCGTTGCCTCGGCATCTTCTGTCATTACCAGCTTGGTCATATCGACGAATGCTGGCTTGCCGTTGCCATAAATGGTGTCATTGCCACCCTGTCCATAGAGGCGGTCATCACCGCCACCGCCAAAAATTTCGTCGTGGCCACTCAAACCCTGGATGACATCGTGGCCCCCGGCCCCTGAAATCACCTCAGATCGTCCAGTACCGACCATCGAGTCGTTTGCACTGGTGCCGAGCAAAGGTGAGATGTTCATGTGCGTATCTACGCTCATTGCATTTCTCCGTGTCTAATTTTGAGGAAGTTTGGAGGGCGGCTTACCAGCCGATCCCCTCGTAGGAATTGGTCGAAGGTGCCGCATCAAAGAGGCGAACCAGATCAATCACTTTCACCCGACCCAGGCGGGAAGCCACCTGCTGCCGAATTTCTTTTGACCGCTGTGTCACAACAATCACATCACAATTATCGATCATTGCGAGCGGATCAGCTGCCAGCAGGCCTGGCAGCGCTTCGACAACCGGCTCGAGATGCGGACACACATGGCGCACATAGGCAAACTGGTTGTCGACCCGCGTGTTGGCATCAATCGCTGGATCGTAGGCGCGAACATCGTACCCTTCGGTGATCAGCTCATTCATGACTTCCAGGATAGGGCTTTCACGCAGGTCGTCCGTTCCCGCCTTGAAAGCCAGCCCAACGAAGCCAATCTTGCGTCCTTTGGATTGTCGAACCAGTTCGATCGCAGACTGAATCTGCTTTTCATTGGTCGCGGCAAGGCTGTTGATGAGAGGTGTCTCAACTCCGAGGTTTTCGGCAAGATGAGCAACCGCCCTGACTTCCTTTGGAAGACAGGAGCCACCATATGCGAAGCCGGGCTTGAGATAGTAAGGCGAGAGGTTCAGTTTTGTGTCCTGGACAAAGATGTCCATGACCTGATGCGAGTCAATCGACAAAGGTTTGCAGACACGACCAACTTCGTTTGCAAAACACACCTTTGTTGCGTGCCAGACATTGTCGACATATTTCACCATCTCCGCCACTTCGATGCTGGTCGCAATGATGTTGTCGTCCACCGGCGCGTAAACCCGCCTCAATATGTCGGCCGCGCGATCGTCATTGGCGCCAATTACCGTCTTCGGCGGCACATCGAAATCCGCAATTGCCGTTCCTTCGCGAAGGAACTCCGGGTTAAAACAGACCCCAAAATCCTCTCCCATTGTCAATCCGGAGGCGGATTCGATTTCTGGAACCATGACGTTCAGTGTTGTCGCCGGTGGAACAGAGCAGCGCATCACCACAACATGGTACTCGCCCTTGTTTCGCAACCCTTCGCCGATGGCTTGAGCGGCGGATCTGATGTATCGATAGTCACAGCCACCATCTTCACTTGTCGGCGTGCCGACTGAAACGAATGTGATGTCGGTGGCCGCAACCGCTTCGGCTACGTTGGTTGTTGACGTGATCAGCTCGGCCTCAACACCGTTTGCGAGAAGCTCCCCCAATCCTTCCTCGTGAATTGGGGACACGCCTTCGGCAATCTGAGCGGTTTTGATTGTGTCAACATCACAGCCGATAACACGGTGCCCGAGTCCAGCGAGACACGCTGTAGATACGGCGCCGACATAACCAAGTCCGATAATGGAAATTGCAGAAAGGAGTTCGGATTTAGGCCACGTTACCGTGGAGCGATAGTCGGTAGACCGGTCCAGAGGTCGGTAGTCCTGAATATTTGCAACAGCGTTCATGAGATAATTCCATCAGTAAGAGTTTCACTGATTGGACTGTTTCAAGTAGCGTGCCAGAATTAATTCTGTTTATTTTCAATGAGATAATCGGAGAAAATTTGCAACGGCGATTATCGAATTGCGAAATGCGAAGGGGGGTTTTTGAATTTGCAATCCTTAGAACCAAAAAGGGGGGCCGAAGCCCCCCTGAATGAATCCGATTCATTGCTC
>CALIOE010000042.1 GCA_938044775.1 uncultured Rhizobiaceae group bacterium | reverse complement strand
CCTATGATGGCTGCCGGCAAACTCGCCTCCCTTGTACCCTGATCAAACCAACCCTAAGCGGCGGTTTGAGAGAAGCCCGCTGCCTTCACGCTGTGTTGCGCCCTGATAAAGGGACGAGGCCCAAACTGAGGGTCAAAATTCCGATAGCTGGCTAGCGCGCTGCAATCGCATAGTCGCGCAAAACGTTTGCCTCCAATTGCATCTCGTCCAAACGATATTTCACAACATCCCCAACGCTAATAACGCCGGCCAGCGTCCCACCTTCCTCAACCGGAATATGGCGAATTCGCTTCTCAGTCATGATGTTTGCGACCGATGCGATCGTGTCATCGGATGAACATGTAACAACCACCTTGGACATGATGTCTTTGACAAGCTGGTCTGTTAAATGGATGCCGTGGGTCGCAAAACCGAAAGCTATATCACGTTCAGAAACGATGCCATCGACTGATGAGCCATTCTCGCTCACGATCATTGCTCCGACGTCATTGGTCTTGAGCAGCTGGGCCAGGTTGCGAACTGTATCAGACGATCGAACCGTCATCACATCGCGACCCTTGACCTCCAATATGTCTGCGACTTTCATGATTTTTCTCCTGCAATAGTTTCGTTGCAGTCATCCTCAATAGGGCTGAAGAACGACTCGGTGGTCTTCCACTTGCTTCACATGATCCACTTCTTTGATGGCTTCAATTGATAGCTCCAGAACGGACTCATCCGTTACAGAGCCACTCAGTATGACGATACCGTCCAGGACATCGACTGTTGTGGACCACGGGTTCGCACCTGAAAATCCAACCAGGACATCCATAATTTTATACCTTATGACGTCGTCATCGTAGGACCGGGGCGAACCGGCACCTTCTGGTCTTCCGGCAAGTGTGTGGACAATGTCGGAGCGGCTCACAATTCCTAGAAGATCTTTTTCGTCCACAACCGGCAGATGTCGAACATTGGCGTCAAGCATCAATTCGCAGATGACATCCAGCCCGGTGTTTGCTGTGATCGTCAGCACATTTGGTGACATTACGTCTGCCACATGGCTGCCATGGAACTTGTCAAAATTGAGGTTAGAACCCGATCTGTTTTCACCCGATATGGATGGTGAGGTCCCCAATTCCTCACGTTGCAGCAGGTCTGATATACTGACTATCCCCACTATTTGATCGTCATCCAATACAGGAGCGACGCCGATTTTGTTGTGATCCAGGAAGACGGCGAGATCATGCACCGTCATATCAAGAGACACTGTCGAAACGGGCGCCGCCATAATGTCTCTTGCACGGATCACGACGGCCTTCGAAGCCCCGCCGCCCGGATTTCGGCCGGAAACAGGGTGTTTAACATTCGTGTCTGATTGGGAAGCGGCCATCTCGTCCTCCAATATTCTTGCGCACTCATCCGAAGGATTGGGACACAGGCTGATGGTCAGGCCGTCAGTTTTTTGAACAATCTCCAAATCTGGCGGATGAGTTCGAAACCGACCATCATCCATCTCACCTTAGATGTGGGTGTGTGCATTGCTGGATTCAATGCCGGGTGGTGCCAGCCATTGTCCGCGCCGCTGTCCAGCAGCCACGATGAGCCACGACTCTGCGTTGGAAAATCAACCCAGTCTGTCACCTGGACAATGACTGGGTGCACTTTATGCGCGCCCCTCGTGGCGCAGTGGGTCCACGCGATGAATCAGGATCATCCGGTGTCGAAGCCTCCAAACGGCGGCTGGTCAGGCGGCGCTGCAATTTCGATTTGCCTTATTGGTCACCCAACGACCCGCCAATCGTTGTGGTTTGGCGCCGGTTCCCGGCTCTCCCGCTTGTTGGTCCAGGGATGCGCAACCGGAAAAATCTGCCCCACGGAACGATCAGAAACGCGAGCCCCGCATACCGGCAACGCGCAGTCCTTTCTGAATGGTTTTTGGTGTTCGGCGCCCATTGTCAGGTTGGGTGCCAGCTCAGCGCCGGACTTGACCGGTGTCGTCCGTTCCGGTCAGTCACTGCCAGGGAGACTTTGAAGAAGAGCGGACCATGTCGTAATGTGATCTATCGGAATATTCGCTTTTCGATCATCAGCCGATTGGAGCCCTCATGCAAAAATACTCCCTCATATGGTGGATAATCGTCGCCGTCTTCCTGATGGCCCCATTGCATCCTGCCAACGCCGACCCGGGCGCCATTGAACAGGGCAGAGACCTGGTGGTGCAGAATTGTTCCAGCTGTCATGCGATCGGCAAAACAGACAGCAACGCCCACCCGGATGCAGTGGCATTTCGTGATCTGTCAAAGCAGTATCCGGTGGAACAACTCGAAGAAGCGTTGGCTGAAGGCATCTTGAGCGGTCACCCCGACATGCCTGTTCGCGAGTTTGAGGCAGAGCAGGTAGGGCAGATAATTGCGTATCTGAAATCCATTCAAATCGAGTAAGGGACTGTCAGCCGCAAGTTTCTTTGCATTTGGCTCCCGCAGCTGCTGAACGAGGTTTCCGCGCGCAGCGTTCTGCTGACTAAAGCTGTGCAATCACAGACAAGCCGCCTGCAGCGTCTGTTTGCCCGAGCCAGGTCCGTTGTTGACGTGCGGGGCGACGAAACCGCCACCCCGTACGCGAAACTGACCGAACGCTGACCTAAACGGTATCCCCGATCGGCATGTCACGCATCCGCTGGCCTGTTGCGTTGAACAGGGCGTTGGCAATTGCCGGCGGAATGGGTGGCACCCCTGGTTCGCCAACACCCGCTGCATGGACCGAGAACGGGTGTTCGACGATATGCGTATGAACAATTTCCGGGAAATTGCTGGCACGGACCATTTCATAGGTATCGAAGTTGGCCTGCTCAACGGCGCCCGCCTTGTAGGTAATGCCACTGTGTAAGGCCGCCGTCATTCCCATCACCGCAGCGCCTTCCATCTGGCTGCGAATCCGCTCCGGATTGGCGGCAAAGCCACAATCAACCGCCATGTGAACTTCCGGAACTCGAATGGTGCCGTCATCGTCCACTTTCACGTGGACGACCGACGCCACATAGGTAACGAATGAACGATGTGCCGCAATACCAAGTCCTTCTCCCTTCGGCATGGACTTGCCCCAGCCAGCTTTCTCAGCGGCGAGATTGATGACGTTTTTCAGGCGCATCGTATCGATGGGATACTCATCATAGACCTCGCCATAATCCCAGAACTTGTCGGGGAAACCCTGCTTGGCCGGATCAAGTTTGCGGTCAGATCCTATGAGCTCCAACAGCATGTCTTTTTGATCTTTGCCGAGCTCATCCGCCAGTTCAGCAGCAAAGGACTGCACCGCCCAGGCTCGGGGAATGTTGGACACGGCACGAAACCAGCCAATGCGGGTATGCGCCATCGCCTTACCATTTTCGATGCTCAGATTGGGCACCTCAAATGGCAGGTCAACATGGCCCATCCCGGCTTCAATCGGGAACTGATATCCGGAATCCGGCGCGAAGGTCGAAAGGATGGACGGCGCAACTGAGTTGTAGCGCATGCCGGTCACCTTGCCTTTGTCATCCAGCGCAGCTTCGATCCGCTCAACCGAGGTTGTGTGGTTGAAGGCATGGCGGATATCATCTTCACGGGTCCATTGGACCTTCACCGGGGCTCCGACCTCCTTACTGAGCAATGCGGCTTCAGTAACAAAGTCTCCTTTCGATTTTCGGCCAAATCCGCCGCCAAGCAGCGTCACATTCACCCTGACATCTTTTTCGTCGAGCCCAAGCGCCTTGGCAACATCCTGCCGCGCCTGGTAGGGCGATTGCACCGGCGCCCAGATTTCGGCGCCGTCCGCCTTCACATCAGCAACCGCCACCAGCGGTTCCATCGTTGCGTGCACCATGTGGGCCTGCGAATATTCACGCTCAAAAGTTTTTGCGGCGCCGGCCCTTGCGGCCTCCCAATCTCCTTCTTTGCGAACAACCTTTCCCGGCTGGGCTGCTGTTGCCCGCATCTCGTTGGTGAAGGCCTCGGAATCGTAGTCCGAGTGTGGACCTTTGGTCCACTCAATGGTCAGTGCGTCCCGGCCTTTTATCGCTGCGGCTGTATGAGCTGCGACCACGGCGACACCGCCAACCGGCGCAAAACCGGCAGGCATAACTGACCCGGCCAGCGTATGAACGCTCTCAACGCCTGCCACCGCAAGAGCTGCTTTGTCATCCACTTTACCAGGATTCTCACCAACCGCCGGCGGACGCGCTATCACCGCTACTTTCATGCCCGGTAGCATGATGTCGGCACCATAGACTGCCTTGCCCGTGGTGATGTCGTGAAGGTCCGTGATGGAGATCTTGCCGGCTCCGATATACCGAAAATCCTTCTCATCCTTAAAGGCAAGTTCTTCGAACCTGGGCACCGGCAGAGCCATCGCATCCTCGGCCAGTTCCCCAAACCCAACCTTGTTGGAGCCGCTCGTAACTTCATGCACGCCAACGTTTACTGCACTCGCATCGACGCCCCATTTCTTGGCAGCAGCCTGTTGCAACATGTGGCGCACCGAAGCTCCCATCTGACGCATCGACTGGATATGATGACGCATGGAGCGCGAGCCGTCTGTGTTCTGATTGCCATATTTTGGCTCGTCGCCTTCGGCCTGAACAATTTTGACTTTCGCCCAGTCGGCACCCATTTCATCGGCCAGAACCATGGGCAGAGAAGTGCGCGACCCCTGCCCCATCTCCGAACGGTGGGCGACAATCGTCACCGTTCCGTCGCTGCCTATGGAAACAAATATGTTCGGATCGTATTTCAGGCCGTTTGGCATGTCATCGCCACCGGTCTTATACGGTGTAAAGGCCTGCGCAGCAGTGCCTGAAAACGCGGCAAGCGCAAAAGCTGCCGAGCTCGTTTTCAAAAAGCCGCGGCGTGAGACATTGTGAATGGCCAGTCCGCCGTCCTCGACAGCGGCTGAACGTGCAAATTTTTCTGCAAGATGATACATGGTTCAGCTCCCTGTCGATGCCTGGCGGACAGCCGCCGTGATGCGTTGGTAACAACCACAGCGGCAGATGTTGCCTTCCATGGCTTCCTTGATTTCGCCATCAGTTGGCTTTGGGTTTTCCTCAAGGAATCCTGCGGCCTGCATGATCTGACCGGCCTGGCAGAATCCGCATTGCGGCACGTTTTGATCCCGCCACGCGACCTGTACAGGATGGCTGCCATCCTCGGACAGGCCTTCGATTGTGGTCACTTGCTTGCCTGCCACGTCGTCGAGCGAAAGCAGGCAGGAACGTTCGGGCCTGCCGTCAACATGCACGGTGCAGGCTCCACAAAGACCAACCCCGCATCCGTATTTGGTGCCCGTGAGACCCGCCAGATCGCGAACCGCCCAAAGAAGTGACGTATCGCCCGGCGCATCAATCGCCTTGGTGTCTCCGTTGATTGTTATGTTGGCCATGATAATCCTCCGGTTTCTCTAAGGCACGCAGCCAAAAGCATGCCTGCAGGCAGACCACGCCGGACATGCGCCGACGCATGAATCAATGAGGTTTCAGCACGGCAGCCGCACCAAATCGGAGGCGTTGTCGGGAGCTGTATCTCGTTTGCCCCTGACCAGTGTGTTCACACCGTGAAATGCACTGATGAACGAAAGCCTATCATCCCGGCTGCGGTTCTTCTTTGCGCTCTTGTCGCAAGGGCACGCCACGCAGCACGCTATTTTTGGCGGCTCCCACACCGCTGCGGCGCTCTGTTATCATCGAACAGCTGCCGCAATATCGAGGAAACCAATGGGCATTTGTTGATCAAAAAGTTACACACATCCCGGTTCCGATCAAGGCAGAGATGACGGCGAAATTTGTTTATCTGAACAATTTGTGGTGGCTGTTCGCCAGGCGCTTTGAATCGCTGGTACTGCACGGAAAAGTCTTGAGACACGATGGGATCGCGGGCCGGCGCTGAAGCCGAGCGGGTGCGTAATTGTCGCAAACATCAGTTCCCCCATCGACGCAAAGTGCGCCGGGATCACTCGCAAACGTTCTGTTTTTTCAATGCATGCATCAGGATGAAGGCGACGTGATCATCAGCAGAATATGACCGGCCCCTCATATTGGTCGGATTTTCAATTTCAGCATCAAACATCTCAACGAGCCTCTTGCCGGCGATCGGCACAGGAGAGGCACAAATGACCGGGCGATCGATTGAGTGCTGCGCATAATAGACAATTTCGCGCATCGCTCGAAGCGTAAGCTCCGCCGTAGCCACATTGTCCTTCCTCAGGTCGCGGTACTCTGCCAGCGTGAACCACCCCTCAGCCTGACTGACGGAGGTGATGAGATAGAGGCTGGAGAGAAGGACGGCTACAACGGTTTTCAATTTTCGGTCTCGCATTTGGAATAGCGGATGCTTCCGCTGTTGTCAGACTAGCCGACTCCGGGCAGTACGATTTGACCTTTGTCAAGCTTGAGAGACTGCTGCGGGTAACCATTTGACCAGCCCGGTTCGAACCACCGCACAGGCTGGATTCAAGCGGGAGGTCAGGGCTCCTGGATCGTCGCAATATAGTAGAGAATTGCCTCGAGCTGTTCCGGTTGTACCTTGAAATCCGGCATGTCGGGATGGTTGCTGTATATTGTGTCAGTGAAACTCTCCTCCAATGCATCGATCGGATATCTCCTCAGCAGATGCCTGAATGCCGGAGCGTCGGGATGGCGACTGCTGTCTTTGCTTTCCACCGCATGGCAGCGGGAGCAGTTGACTTCTGACAGCGCTTTCCCGCGTTCCAGAAAGGCATCACCCGAAGTCTGGCCCTGGGCGGGATTCGAAGTGCCGGTCCAAAAAAATGCGGCAAGAATGACGAAGACAAGCACTGTTGGTTCAAGTTTGTTTTGCTTCATCGTCTCTTCTCTCAAGTCCCCTCATCGGGTGCACCGGACACAGAGTTTCGACACCGGCACTCCGGCGTGCACATGCGCCATTGAATGGTTCACAGCCCGTGTTGCTGAAGCCTGCATGTCTGATCTCCATGCAGACTCAGTTGTGTTACGGGATCAAATACGAGCCAGGGCATTGGTTATTTGATCTCGATCAAACCTGTCCCGGGCCAGAAGGCCAGAATTGGTATCCCGACTTTGAACGGATCGAAATGAACCATGGTAGAGAAATCACACACCGCCGGCTGGATGCCGAACATTTATGAACCGCTGCGCAATATCAGCCAGAGAGTCGCAGACTGGTTTGCTCCCCCGTCGGATGCATCTACCGTTGAGGATTTTTACGACATCAACGTTGAGCTGCCGGGCGTAAAACCGGAAGACGTCGAGGTCAGTATCGACGACAACAGCCTCATCGTGCGTGGCGAAAAGAGATCGGAGCGCGAAGAAAAGGGACGATCATATTTTTTCTCAGAGCGCCAATACGGATCATTTCAAAGGACGTTTCGACTGCCGCCAGATTCCGACAATGAAAAAGTTGAGGCTGACTACAGCGATGGTGTTCTCAACCTGAAGATAGGTAAGAAGAAACCTTTGCAGCCTCAGGCGAAGAAGATCACCATCACCAGGAAGTAGGTTGCGGTCGCGTGAAGGCCTGTTTCAGAAATGGTTTGTTGCCGTTCAAAAAATTGACTCCACTGCCAATCTGCAGGCCAAAATCGCAAGCAGAGCAAGAATAATCCGGTCGAACGTCCGAGATGGTAGCTTTTTGGCAAGCCAAGAACCCACCGGCATAAACGCCGCCAGCGGTACCAGGGCCAGGCAGCTTAGCCAGAATCGCTCAACCGTCATAAAGCCAAGCTCCATGAGCATCGGTGTTTGAACGACCGCAATTGCCAGGAAAAATGCCGATATGGTGGCCATAAACACTTCCCGTTCCAGCTTCATCGCATTCAGGAACGAGATGGAGAGCGGTGCCGACACACCGGTTGCACCCTGCAAAACTCCTGCAAGGCCACCGGCTATGCCAGACACCGCAAAGGCTCTTTCATAGGCCAGTTGCCAGTTGGGCTTCAGCACTCGAAAAACAATGTAAGCGAACACAGCCACTGCAACGATCAGTTTCAGGCCGTCACTGGACAGCCAGGCCAGCATCAAGGTTCCAACACCTGATCCAAGGGCTCCCGCGCCGACAAAACGCAACAGAAAGGCCGCCGGCAGCAATCTGGCTCGGTGGACCCAGACTTGCCAGACATTCGATACGATGGTCGGTACAATGAACATCGCAACGGCAAACGGCACATCATAGAATATCGCCATTAGCGGAATTGCGATGATCGGTGCGCCGGCACCGGTTGCTCCTTTCAAAAGGCCGCCAAGTGCAAAGCCGATGGTGACGAATAATGCGTATTCATCCACCGTCAGGCTTCGCTATGCCGTCGTCTTGTGGCCTTCCAGAACAGGTGTGCAGCGAGCCCAATCAACAGAACGGCAAGCGCCGGACGCACGAAACCGCCCATCATGAACAGCGGCACTGTCAGGGACAGCATGAGTGCAGGTGGATAATAGAATGTCCATGCCTTCTTTCCACGCTCTTGCTGATACCAGGAAAAACCGATGGAGAAGACGCTGACAATAATGAAGAACAGCGACCAGGGATGGGTAAAGAACTCCATCGGGTCGGTCGACAACGCAAGTGACCGCGACAACCATCGCTCGGCAATGGGGCCAAGGACAACTCCCAATATCATTGGAGCCAGAGGGAATTTCAAGATGCGCATCATATAGCCGACCACACCGAATACGGCGAGCGTCCACATGTCATTTTCGATGTTGTTGAGCGAGAAAACGCCGATCCCGCAATAGACGAGTATAATGGACGCCAGCACATACATGCGCACCTTTGTCACCAGTACAAAGCCACGCAGCGCACCAGACTGAAGAGCGAGCACAAGAAAGTTTGCAAAAAAGAACGCGATGAAAATCGAATAGGCAATCTTCGGCTGCTCGGTGATGAACGCCGGACTGGGAACCACATCATGAATAAGGAGTGCACCCAGCATCACCGCGGTAATGACGTCGCCGGGAATCCCCAATGCCATCATGGTAATAAGCGCACCGCCGGCGGTGGCGTTATTGGCGGCTTCCGGTGCGATAATACCACCGGAATAGCCGCTGCCGAATTTCTCAGGCACCGGTGACGCTTTCTTGGCCTGATCATAGGCAAGTATGTTCGAGATCGAAGAACCGGCAGCAGGCAGCACGCCGGTGAAAACACCAATCAGAGCGGACCGCACAAGGTTGATCCAGTCGGCAATAATGGTTTTCACCGCACGTCCGTGCTCGATCTTGATGCTGACCGCCTGCATTTCGCTCAACGCCTTGCGCGCCTTCACCCGGTCGCGAACGTCAGACATCAACTGTGAAAAAGCGAAAAGTCCAATCAATACGGGCAGAAACGCAAAGCCCTCGCCCAGATACTCGAACCCAAAATCGAAGCGTTTGACGCCATTGATGTCGTCTTCTCCAACGGTTGCAATGATCAGGCCAAGCGCACCCGAAATCAGCCCCTTGATCATATTGTCGCCAGCGAGACTGGCAGTAACGGTCAGTGCGAAGAATATCAGTGCAAAATAGTCCCAGGGCTGGAACTCCAGCCCCACCCTCGCCAATTGAGGTGCAACTGCAACGAGCAGGACCGTGGCGATGATACCGCCGAAAAACGAGGACCAGACCCCAAGCCCGAGTGCAAAGCCTGGATCTCCGGAACGAGCCATCGGAAAACCATCAAAGGTCGTTGCAACAGACGATGGCGTACCGGGAATTCCGATGAGAATCCCCGACATCAGTCCGCCGGAAAGCCCGCCGACATAAACTCCGATCATGGTTGCAATGCCCTGACTGGCCTGCATGCCGAACGTGAACGGAAGCGTCAATACGACCGCCATGGCAATTGTAAAACCGGGGATGGCACCGGCGATCAGCCCGGCTGAAGCGCCGACTGTCATCAATAGAAGAGTTTGGAACGTGGCCAGTTCCTGCACAGCGGCCGCAACGTTTTCTAAGATCATCGCGTCAGATTCCAGGCATGATTTCGCCACGCGGCAAAAGCACCCGCAAGCCGAATGTGAAGAGCGACCACATGGCGCCGACCGAAATCACCGCGATTGCAGCATGCAGAACGATCTGCCGCGGTGCGATACCGCCAAGCAGGCTGAGCAATGCAAAAACCAGCAATGTGCCACCGATAAGAGTGCCGAAAAACGGCAGGGTCGCCAGGAACAGAAAATACAGCGCGAAACAAGCGATCGGGTTGGCATAGTAGCGAAGCCAGTCGACAACACCAGTGTGCCGCACCGCCGCCTCATCCGCCTTTGCCGCTGCGATATCCGCCTTGTTGGCGAGAACGGACTGGATGAAGTAAATCATGCAGAAGGCAGTAAGCACATAGGACACCGCCTGCGGCCAGGCCGCCGGAGATAGTTCACCAAATTGTGGATCGCGAATCTGAAAACCGGCCTGGATCAAAAATCCGCAAAATAGCAGAAGAGCGATCGAGACAATCGTGTCCCTGCTGAGCATGCCCATGATCCAGATGCCGTTCTCAAGAAGCTCTATTGAATTTGGTTCGGCGCATACCGCGCCGAACCGTCGCGAATGCCCTCAATCTACTTTTTGAACATTCCGATCTTGATGGCCACTTTCTCGTGGGCGCCGTATTCGTTCTTGAACCATTCAGCGTAGCCATCGGGTCCAACCCATTTCACAGGCGTGCCCTTGGCCTTAAGTTTCTCGAGCAGTTCCGGATTCTCGGCAGCCTTTTTGAAAGTCTGCGACCACAATTCGATCACGTCTTTCGGAGTTCCCTTCGGCGCGACGATCCCGCGGTCGAGGGAATAGGTCATGTCGGTACCAAGCTCCTTCAGTGTCGGCACATCAGGGAACTGCGGCAGGCGCTCCGGCGCAGCAACAGCATAGGCCTTCAACGTGCCCTGCGAAACGTTCTTTTCCGCGGTCGGAATGTTGACCGTGCCGAGTTTGATTGTATCGGCAAGCAGAGCCGTTACACGCTGCTTGGTACCGTCAAACGGAACGTATTTGAATTTCGCGCCGGGGTTCAGTTCTTCGATCAGGAGCCACATGAACTGGCTGGTCGATCCAAGTGTCGCGCCAAGCGGAATAGTATCCGGACTGGATTTCGCTTCGGCAATAACTTCCTTGAAGTCTGCCCACGGGGCCTTTGCAGACGCGCCGATAACTTCAGGTGTGGATGTCACCTGCGCTACCATATCGAACGCGTCCCATGTGAAATCGACGCGCCCTGCGAGGTATGAAACGATCGCGCTTTGGTGAATCGCAAACAGGGTGCAACCGTCAGCTTTGGCCTTCTTTGCTTCTTTCGCTCCCTTGTTGCCACCCTGTCCACTGATGGTGACGACCTGAATCTTGGGGCCATCCATTTTGTTGATGGTCTCTTCGAAAATCGAGAAAATGATATGCGTGCCACCGCCCGGCGCCCATGGCACAATCAGCTTTGCGGTCTGGCAGGGAATTTCCGCCGCTGATGCGACAGTCATCGGGACCGCGGCCACAACGCTTGCAGCGAGCGCGCCAAGTATCGGTTTCCAGATTTTCATGTGAGATCCTCCCAGATCGAATTGAAATTGAGTTTAAGGCAGGAAGCCTAACCGACGCTGTCCGAAGGTCAAGCTTCCCCGTCATTGAGGCAACAGGACTTGTCGTGTTTAGCTGCGCCCAGGTTCTAATCATCGTCATCAGCGGACAATTCCCCATGGAAAAGATCAACATCCAGTTCACTCTCTTTTCGGCTTTCTACGCTCCACTCATCGCAACCATGTCGAGCGGCTTTCTCAAAGAGGAACAGCTGGATCCGGACTGGTCGGTCTCACCGCCCGGTGTCTCGGCGATTACCGCGCTTGAGAACGGTACCGCCCACGTTGTACAATCCGCTCTCAGCCAGAGTTTCACGCCACTCAGCAACGGCGAAGAACCGAGTTGCCTGCATTTTGCGCAGGTGAACGAAATGGACGGTTTCTTCATCACCGGCCGGGCTCCCGATCCCGAATTCTCCTGGCAAAAGCTTGAGGGTGCAGAAGTTATTCTGTTTGGCGGCGGGCAACCTCTGGTGATGTTCAAATATGCCTGTCACAGGGCTGGCATAGATTTCGGAAAAATTGCTGTCATCAATGTCGGTGGCGCTGCAGACATGGACAAATGCTTTCGAGAGGGTCGAGGACAGTATGTCCAGCAACAGGGACCCTATCCTCAACAATTGGAAGCGGATGGTATCGGACATATCGTTGCACAGGTCGGACCGATGGTCGGTCCCTGCGGCTTCTCTTCGCTTGCGGCCACTGCAGACTGGTTGCAAGGCGATATGGCGAGGGCCTTCACCCGAGCTTACAAGAAGACACGCATCTACATGAACGAAGAAACCGCATCAGAAATCGCCAGAGCGCAGAAGCCGTACTTTGCCAGTGTCGACGAAACTGTTCTCACCCGTTGCATCGAGATCTATCAAAGGCTCGGCAACTGGACTCCGCACATCGAGATCACGCGCGATGCTTATGAAGCGACGCTCGACATCTACCAACATGCGGGCGGACTGACCGAGCGTTTTGCCTATGAGCAAGTTTGCGCGTCTCCGCCGGTTTACGACTAGGAGCCTGCGACCAGTGGAGAGGTCATCCGCTTCAATGTTGCGATCACACTGCAGGAGACAATCCGACCGGTGCGCGGATTTTCGTCCGATGGGACATTGTTCATTGTCATGGTCGCTTCACCGGAATCCGACCTGATTGTCACCGATTGGATGTTTCGGTCGATTGTCGGATCCGCCCAGACTTCCACCCTTGTTTTGTCGGGTCCTATCCCGGCCAGGGCCAGAGCTGCTGCAACATTGACATTGGCAGGAAATCCCTTTGCGGCATCGCGCGCTGAGCCGCGCAGGACACAAACCGGGTCCACCAGCGCACTGATGTCAATATTGTTGTCGACCAGATGCGGTGCCCCGACCAGACCGTTGGGCGGCTTTCGCGTTTGCAGGGTGACTTCGTGAATGGTCCCCACAGCCATGGCGCGCACCGTGTCCAGTCCGATCAAGGCGCCGGTGGGAACGATTATCCTTGCACCGGTCTGTTTTGCAGTATCGATCAGCGCCGGATGGTTGAGCAACGCCCCCACTGACAGAGGCATCAGGCATTTTCCATTGTCGATCACTGGTTTGGCCAGCTGTTCAAAAACCGCCGCCGGTGCACATTCGACGATCACATCCGCCACATTGGCAAGTTCCTCGAGAGCGAGAACCGAAGGCGGTCGGCGGAAATCCGACACCCGATTTACTGCGCGTTCCCGTTTTTGCGCTGAAACAGCAACCAGCTCGAAACCGTCTACCTGCCCGGCATCAACTGCACGAGCAACGCGAAACCCGATGGCGCCGAGACCCGCAACAGCGAGCCGGATAGGAGGCTTGATGGTCATGCTTTCTCCATCTGTGGACGGGTGTCATCTGGCGATTGGGCGAGGCAATTGAACAATCAGTTGGAATGCTAAACTATGCAACAAAGTAATTCGAGAATCGAACGTCATGGCTTCACAAACGATTGCCATATTGATGCCCGGCGACATGGGGCATGCGGTGGGTCGTGCCCTGCGAGAACACGGTCACAACGTTGTCACCTGCCTGAACGACCGTGGAGAACACACGCGCAAATTGTCCGCCCTTGCAGGTTTGACAGATGTCGGCAGCCTTGACGCTGTCGTCGAGCAGTCGGATTTGGTTTTGTCGATATTGCCACCTGCAGCGGCTGTCGAGCAGGCAAAAGCCGTTGCACGCGAGTTGCAGTCAGTCGAGCGCAAGCCTCTCTATGTCGACTGCAATGCCATTTCACCTGAAACCGCCAAAACAATAGCTGCGATCATAAATGATGCCGGCGCACCGTTCCTCGACGCCGGCATCATCGGTCTCGCCCCGGGCAAGGGGGCGGGCCCGCGCATTTACGTATCCGGTGCTGATACAGCTCCCATGCTGTCTCTTGATGGCAAGGGTTTCTCCGTTGTCTCGATAGGGGAAGCCGTGGGCAATGCCTCGGCACTCAAAATGGTCTATGCAGGTCTCACAAAAGGCACCTGGACATTACACACCGCTGTTCTGCTGGCAGCAGAAAAGCTTGGCGTTATGGAAACCCTGCTGGAGGAGTTTGAGATGAGCCAGACGGCGGCACTCGCTGCCATGCGGGCGAGAGTGCCTTTCCTTCCCGCCGATTCTGATCGCTGGATCGGAGAGATGGAGGAAATTGCATCGACACTTTCGCAAACCGGCGTGACACCCGACTTCCACCGGGGCGCCGCCGACATCTTCAGGTTGCTTGCAAAAACACCCTTAGCGAACGAGACCAGGCAGACAATGGACACAAGCAGAACCCTGGAAGAGGCACTTCAGGTCTTCGGGAAATATGTGAATCAATAGCGCTGGAACCGACATCCGGCCAGCTCCGCTTTTGCGATGTCACTTGCCGAAACAAACCCAATCAACCAAACCGCTCTGATGGCCAAGACCAACGGCGAGAACCAAGGATACAACCATGATTGATCTCTATACCTGGACCACTCCGAATGGCCGCAAGGTCTCGATAATGCTGGAGGAATTGGGCGTTGAATACACCGCTCACTCGATCAACATCGGACAGGGCGATCAAAAGACACCGGAGTTCCTCAAGATTGGCCCGAACAACAAAATCCCGGTGATCGTCGACCGTGATACCGGTGCATCTGTCATGGAATCCGGAGCCATCCTGATCTATCTGGCTGAAAAATACGCGAAGTTCCTGCCCACGGATCCGCTCAAAAAGACCGAAGCCATGGAATGGCTGATGTGGCAGATGGG